>NZ_JBEYKR010000075.1:0-34139 GCF_040703535.1 Streptomyces sp. NPDC007346 | reverse complement strand
GCGATCAACAAGGACGCCGAGGCCCCGATCTTCGACCTCGTCGACTACGGCGTCGTCGGTGACCTCTTCACCGTCGTGCCCCAGCTCACCGAAGAGATCAACACCCGCAAGGGCTGACCCACCCGATACACCCCACTCCGGGCCGCACGGTGAAACCCACCGCGCGGCCCGGAGCCGTTCCAGGCCACCATTGACGCGGGTCGAGCGGCCTTATAACTTCACTATACGGATTGTTGATTCCGGGAAGCGGAAACAACGAGAGCGTGGAGGGTGCGGTCATGGGGCAGCAGGAGAAGGTGGCAACGAGCCTCGCCGGTTCGGTGAGCGAGGAGATCAGCGCCTCCCTCACGGCGGTCGACGCGGAGCTTGCCCGCCGCTACCCGGGCGACCCCGGCACCCGCCAGCCCGTGCACACCGTCTACGTACCCGGTGACGTCTTCGGGCCCGGCACCCTCCGCTCCTGGGGCGACCAGGCGCTGGCCGCCCTCGACGAACACGCCCCCGACGCCACGTCGCTCGCCGCCGTCCTCGGCATCCCCGAGGAGCTCGCGGGCCCCGTCCACGACCGCGTACGCGCGAAGCTGGAACGCGAGCCCGTCGAGGATCTCCGCATCGACTTCGAGGACGGTTACGGGCCCCGCCCGGACGCCGAGGAGGACGAGGCCGCCGCCCGCGCCGCGCGCCTGGTCTCCGAGGTGTACGCGAACGGCACCGCGGCCCCGTACATGGGCATCCGGATGAAGTGCATGGAGGCCGGTGTCCGTGACCGGTCCATCCGCACCACCGATGTCTTCCTCACCGGCCTGATGGAGGCGGGCGGGCTCCCCGACGGGCTCGTGCTGACCCTGCCGAAGGTGACCTACCCCGAGCAGGTCACCGCCTTCGTCCGGCTCCTCGAAGCCTTCGAGAAGGCCCACGGCCTCGACGCCGGGCGCATCGGCTTCGAGATCCAGATCGAGACCAGCCAGTCCATCCTGGCCGCCGACGGCACCGCCGCCGTCGCCCGCATGATCGACGCGGCGCGGGGCCGGGCCACCGGGCTGCACTACGGCACCTTCGACTACAGCGCCTGCGTCGGCGTCAGCGCCGCCTACCAGGCCAGTGACCACCCCGCCGCCGACCACGCCAAGGCCGTCATGCAGGTCGCCGCCGCCGGCACCGGCGTACGGGTCTCCGACGGCTCGACCAACGTCCTGCCCGTCGGCCCGACCGCTCAGGTCCACGAGGCCTGGCGGCTCCACTTCGGCCTCACCCGCCGCGCTCTGGCCCGCGCCTACTACCAGGGCTGGGACATGCACCCCGGCCACCTGCCGACGCGTTACGCAGCCGTCTACACCTTCTACCGCGAGGGCCTGGAACCGGCCGCCGCCCGGCTCGCCGCCTACGTCGCCAAGGCCGGCGGTGACGTCATGGACGAGCCCGCCACCGCCAAGGCGCTCAGCGGCTACCTGCTGCGCGGCATCGACTGCGGCGCGCTGGACACCGCCGAGGTCGCCCGGCTGACCGGCCTGACCCGCGCGGACCTGGACGCGTTCGCCTCGCCGCGCCGGGGCGACCTGACGGTCACGGCTCCGTAGCGGAGCCACCGGCCCCGGACGCCCCGCCGCTGCCCGCCGCCCCCTGCCGACAGGCGCTAAGCGCCCCGGCGGGGGGCGGCGGCCGTACGGGCGCGGTAGGCCCGCATCTTGTGCCGGGCGCCGCACACGTCCATGTCGCACCAGAGGCCGTTCGACGACGGCGCCCGGTCGTAGAAGACCCAGCGGCACTCCGGCGCCGCACACGCCTTGAGCCGCGTCGCGTGACGCCCGGTCAGGCCGTCCCGCAGCAGGGCTTCCAGCACCTCGCGCACGATCCGCGCCACCGGCTCGCCCGTCGCCGGGCTCAGGGCGAGGGTGCCGTCCGGGCGCACCACCGGGGCACCCGCCACGGAGTGGATCAGCCGGTTGAGGGCGTCGAGCGCCCCGGGCGAGCTCCGCTCGACGAGGAACGCCCGCACGGTCTCCCGGGCCTCCGTGAGCGCCGCCAGTTCGGCCGGGCTCACCGCTTCCGGACCGCCGCGCGCACGCAGCCACCCGCTCGCCGTCTCCGGCCGGGCGAGTTCGTCCTCGCCGTGGAGAAGGGCCGCCGTGTTGCAGAAGGCCTCGACCGGTTCGAGCTCCGGGGGTGCCGGGTTCCGTCGCATGACCCCACTTTACCAACGTTACCGGCAGCCGCGTTGCTCCGGTAACGTCGAAAGCCAGGCAGGGTTCTGCACCCGACAACAGGGGGCGTGTTATGAACAGCTACCCGACCAGGACGTTCGAGACCCCCGACGGAACGGTCCGCTGGGATGTGCTGGGGGAGGGAGACCCGGTCGTCCTGCTCCACGGCACCCCCTTCTCGTCGTTCATCTGGCGCGACATCGCACCGGCGCTCGCCCTGGACCACCAGGTCCACTACTTCGACCTGCTCGGCTTCGGGCGGTCGTAACAGCGCGACGGGCAGGACGTCGGTCTGGCGGCGCAGACCAGGGCGTTCACCGGGCTCCTGGAGCACTGGGGGCTGGGGAGCCCCAGGGTGATCGCCCACGACATCGGCGGGGCCGTGGCGCTGCGGGCGCTGCTGCTGGAGGGCGCCCGGTACGCCGATCTCACCCCGGTCGACGCGGTGGCCTGCGGTGACTGGGGGACCGGCCTGTTCAAGCTCGTACGGGAGAACGCCCGCATCTTCGAGCAGCTGTCCGTCTACGCCCACGAGGCGCTGGTCGAGAGCCACTTGGGCTTCGCCGGCCACGGCGGCCACCGGCCCGACGCCCTGGCCGCCCACCTCGACCCGTGGCGCGGCGAGCAGGGCAGGGCGGCCTATTACCGCCACTACGCGCAGCTGGAGCAGGCCGCCACCGACGAGTTCCAGCACCTGCTGGGGTCCGTGCCGGTGCCGACCCGGATCATCTGGGGGCGCGAGGACGGCTTCCTGCCCCCGCCCTTCGCCGAGCAGCTGCACGCGCTGATCCCGCACTCGGAGCTGCACTGGGTGGAAGGGGCGGGCCACGCCGTCCAGGAGGACGCCCCGGCGCGGCTCCTGGCCCTGCTCACCCAGGAGTTCCGGCCGGTGTCCACAGCGGCGTGAGGGCCTGACGGGCCTCAGGCGGGCGGCAGTTCGCCCGAACCGCGCGGGATGAGCGTGGTCGGCAGCTCCACCCGGGCCGGGGCGTGGTCGGCGCCGTCGAGCCGGCGGAACAGGTGCTCGGCGGCGGTCCTGCCGACGGCCGCTGCGTCCTGCGAGATGACGGTGATGCCGAGCAGGTCCGCCAGCTCGATGTCGTCGAACCCGACCAGGGCCACCGGCCGTTCCCGCTCCGCGATCACCCGGACCGCCGTCACCGTCACCCGGTTGTTCCCCGCGAAGAGCGCGGTGACCGGTTCCGGCCCGCCGAGCATCGCCTCGGCGGCCGCCCGGACCCGGCCGGGGTCGGTGGTCCCGAGGGAGACCCAGGCGTCCTCGACGGTGATCCCGGCATCCGTCATCGCCGCGTGGTAGCCACGCAGGCGCTCGGTGGCGGTGTGGATACGGGGCTGGTCACCGATGAACCCGATCCTGCGGTGGCCGTGCGCGATCAGATGGGCCACGCCCTCCCGGGAGCCGCCGAAGCTGTCGGAGAGCACCATGTCCGCCTCGACCCGGCCCGCCGGACGGTCCACGAAGACCGTGGCGATGCCCGCCTTGATCTCCGGCTCCAGATACCGGTGGTCGTCGCCCGCCGGGATCACGATCAGGCCGTCCACCCGGCGGGCGCACAGGGCCAGGACGAGCTCCTGCTCGCGCTCGGGGTCCTCGGCGCTGGAGCCGTTGATGAGCAGGGCCCCGTGCGCGCGGGCGACCTCCTCCACGGCGCGGCTCAGCGGGCCGTAGAAGGGGTCCGCCAGATCCTCCAGGACCAGGCCGATGGAGGCCGTACGGCCCTTGCGCAGCACGCGGGCGCTGTCGTTGCGGCGGAAGCCCAGCGCGTCGATCGCCTCCTGCACGCGGCGCTCGGTGTCGGGGGTGACGCCGGGCTCGCTGTTCACCACCCGCGAGACCGTCTTGAGGCCCACTCCGGCGCGGGCCGCCACGTCCTTCATGGTCGGACGGTTGCCGTAACGGGTCTCGGAATGACGGGTGGTCCGGTCCACGGTGCGCTGTCCTGTCGTCGGATACGGGGGGCGGGTGACGGATGCGGGAGCAGGTGACGGTCGGTGATTCGGGCGGCAAACGGGCACCTCCGTGCGGCCCGCGGAGCCTGCTGCGGAGACGAACGGAGGCTGTGGCGTCGAGCATAGGCCCTGGACAACGTTGTCAAGGCCAGAGAGACTGTGCAGACTATTGACTGAAACCCGCAGGTCCGTCCTTCACCCATCCGGAGAAGCCACACCGATGCATACCGACCTCGTCGCCGCGCTCGACATCGGCGGCACCAAGATCGCCGGAGCGCTGGTCGACGGCGATGGCACCCTCCTCGTACGGGCGCAGCGGCCGACGCCCGCCCGGGAGGGCGCCGAGGCGGTGATGGGCGCCGTGGACGAGGTGCTGGGCGAGCTGACCGCCTCGCCGCTGTGGGACCGCGCGGGCTCGGCCGGGATCGGCAGCGCCGGACCCGTCGACGCGGCGGCCGGCACGGTCAGCCCGGTCAACGTCCCCGGCTGGCGCGGCTTCCCGCTCGTGGAGCGGGTGCGGAAGACGATCGGCGGGCTGCCCGTCGCGCTGGTCGGCGACGGGGTCGCGATGACGGCGGCCGAGCACTGGCTCGGGGCGGCGCGCGGCTACGACAACGCGCTCTGCCTCGTCGTGTCGACGGGCGTCGGCGGCGGCCTGGTCCTCGACGGCACCCTGCACCCGGGCCCCTCCGGCAACGCCGGCCACATCGGCCACATCAGCGTGGACCTGGACGGCGACGTGTGCCCCTGCGGTGCGCGCGGCTGCGTCGAGCGCATCGCCAGCGGCCCCAACATCGCCCGCCGGGCCCTGGAGGGCGGCTGGCTGCCCGGCCCGGACGGCGACACCACGGCCGCCGCGGTGGCCGCCGCCGCGCGTGCCGGGGACCCGGTCGCCATCGCCTCGTACGAACGGGCGGCCCAGGCCCTCGCGGCCGGCATCGCCGCCACCGCCACCCTGGTCGAGATCGACATCGCGGTGGTCGGCGGGGGAGTGGCGGGCGCCGGCGAGGTGCTCTTCGCACCGCTGCGCCGCAGCCTGCGCGACTACGCCACGCTCTCCTTCGTCCAGGGACTCACGGTCGCGCCCGCCGTGATGGGCACCGACGCGGGCCTGGTCGGCGCGGCGGCAGCGGCGATCGCCCTGCGGTAGGGCCCGTCAGGCACGTCCTGGGTCACGGGGCGCCGCATCGCCGCCCGCCGCCCCACGCGTCCTCCACGGCTATCGGCGGGTGCCCGGTTCCGTCGGCCCGGCACCCGCCACGGGCCCTCGAGGGCCCGTACGGAGCCGCCCGAGGCCCCTTCGGCGCCCCCGGGCGCCCGCGTCCCGGCAACGCCGTCGCCGCGGCGGGGTTTCCCCGGCAGGGTGTTGCGGGCAAGCCACAGGGGGCTACGGAAGAGGGGGAACCGTGATCGTCTGGCTCAACGGTGCGTTCGGCGCGGGCAAGACCAGCGCCGCGGGCGAACTGATCGATCTGATCCCGAACAGCACCTTGTACGACCCGGAACTCACCGGCGCGGGGCTGAGCGCTCTGCTGCCCCAGAAGAAGCTGGCCGAGGTGGGCGACTTCCAGGACCTGGGGATCTGGCGGCGGCTCGTGGTGGACACGGCCGCCGCGCTGCTCGCCGAGATGCCCGGGGTGCTGGTGGTGCCGATGACGCTGCTGAGACAGGAGTACCGGGACGAGATATTCGGCGGGCTCGCCTCCCGGCGCATCCCGGTCCGGCATGTGCTCCTCTCACCTGAGGAAACGATCCTGCGCAGTCGGATAGCGGGCCGGGTGGAGCACCCCGGCGACCGCGAGCAGAGCGAGCGGGTCAACCGGTGGGCGTACGACCACATCGGACCCTACCGGGACGCGCTCGGCTGGATCACCGAGGACGCCCACGTCGTCGACAACGGTGCCCTCACCCCGCGCGAGACCGCCGAGCGGATCGCCGAAGCCGTCCGCAGCGGCGCCGCCGGGGCGTGCGAGATCGTCCAGAGCCCCGAGCCGACCGCCGCGACCGTCGCGGCCGGGGTGCTGCTCTTCGACGAACAGGACCGGGTGCTGCTGGTCGACCCCACGTACAAGCCCGGCTGGGAGTTCCCCGGCGGGGTCGTGGAGGAGGGGGAGGCTCCGGCGCAGGCGGGGGTGCGGGAGGTGGCCGAGGAGCTCGGACTCCGGCTGGACCGGGTCCCCACGCTGCTGCTCGTGGACTGGGAGTCGCCCTCCCCGCCCGGCTACGGCGGTCTGCGCTTCCTCTTCGACGGGGGGCTGCTGCGCTCCGAGGACGTCGGCCGGCTGCTGCTCCCCGGCTCCGAGCTGCGCGACTGGCGCTTCGTCACGGAGCAGGAGGCGGCGGGGATGCTGCCCGCCACCCGCTACGAGCGGCTGCGCTGGGCCCTGCGGGCGCGCGAGCGGTCCACGGTGCTCAACCTGGAGGCGGGCGTCCCGGTGGGCTGAACACAGCGCGCCCGTGCCTCTTCACGCCCCCGCGGCCGCCGCCCGCATGACCTGCGCCGCGTCCTCGGTGAGCGGGTCGCCGTGGCCGAAGCAGACCGTACGGGCCTCCAGCGCGGCCAGCCGCCGGAACGTGTCCTGCGCCTGCGCCCGGTCCACGTTGAACACGCCGAGCATCACCTCCCCGGCCTCCGCCACGGTGTCCCCGGTGAACAGGACCCCGTGGCGCGGCAGATGGAGGGCGATGGAGCCCGGCGTGTGACCGGGGGCGTGGACCACCCGGGCGCCGCCGCCGAACGGCAGCACCTCGCCGCCGTCCACCTCGCGGTCGACCCGGGTGGGCGGCGCATCGGGGACCGTCAGCTCGTTCTCGTACAGCGGCCGTTCCCAGTCGAGCAGCTCCGGTTCCGGTACGGGGAGCTCACCCCGGATCACCGGCGCGTCCAGCCGGTGGGCGACGATCTCGGCGCCGTGGCGGTCCGCCAGCTCCTGGGCCGCGCCGTAGTGGTCGCGGTGGCCGTGGGTGAGGACGATGCGGCCGATCCGGGCGGGGGCGAGGCCCAGCCCCCGTACCGCGTCCTCGATCGCGGCGGCCGACTCGATGTCACCCGCGTCGATGAGCGTCAGGTCGGCCCCGTCACGCCAGAGGTACGCCTGGCCGATCCGGAAGCGGAGCATGTGCAGGCGGCGGGGGAAGACGTCGATGAGGTCCATGCGGCGAACGTACGCAGCCGGAGGCGACCGTCGTACGGAACTACGCTGCCGGCGACTTCGCCGCGGGCGTAGCGAAGCCCCCTGTCGGTACTCCTCCGGAGTCGCAGACAGGGGGCTTGGCGGTCCTCAGCCCTTCTTGGACTCCGCGTAGTTGCGCAGGAACAGCGCCTCGGCGACCGACAGCCGCTCCAGCTCCTCGGGCGACACGCTCTCGTTCACCGCGTGGATCTGCGCCTCGGGCTCGCTCAGGCCGATGAGCAGGATCTCCGCCTGCGGGTAGAGCGACGCCAGCGTGTTGCAGAGCGGGATCGAGCCGCCCATGCCGGAGGACTGCATCTCCTGGCCCGGGTAGGCGTCCCGCATCGCGTCCGCCATCGCCGTGTACGCCGGGCTGGAGGTGTCGGCGCTGAACGGCTGGCCCTGGCCCACCTGCTCCACCGTGACCCGCGCACCCCACGGGGCGTGCGCCTGAAGGTGCGCGGTGAGCAGCTTCGTCGCCTCGGCGGCGTCATGGCCGGGCGGCACCCGCAGGCTGATCTGGGCCCGCGCGCTCGCCTGCACGGACGGCGTGGCGCCGACCACCGGCGGGCAGTCGATGCCGATGACGGTGACGGCGGGACGGGCCCACACCCGGTCCGCGACCGTGCCCGTACCGATCAGCTCCACGCCGTCCAGCACCTTGGCGTCCCGCCGGAACTCCGCCTCCGGGTACTGCAGCCCGTCCCAGTCGGCGTCCCCGCTCAGACCGTCGACCGTCGTGGTCCCTCTCTCGTCGCGCAGCGAGGCCAGCAGATGGATCATCGCGGCCAGCGCGTCGGGGGCGGCGCCGCCGAACTGCCCCGAGTGCAGGTTCCCTTCGAGGGTGTCGAGCTGCACCCGCAGCATCGTCATCCCGCGCAGCGACGACGTGACCGTCGGCAGCCCGACCCGGAAGTTCCCGGTGTCGCCGATGACGACCGTGTCGGCCACCAGCAGCTCCGGGTGCTCCTCCACGTACCGCTCCAGGCCGCCGGTGCCCTGCTCCTCCGACCCCTCGGCTATCACCTTCACCGAGACCGGGACGCCGCCGTTGGCCTTGAGGGCGCGCAGCGCGAGCAGGTGCATGATGAAGCCGCCCTTGCAGTCCGCGGCGCCCCGGCCGTACCAGCGCCCGTCGCGCTCGGTCAGCTCGAACGGCGGCGAGAGCCACGCCGACTCGTCGAGCGGCGGCTGCACGTCGTAGTGGGCGTAGAGCAGTACGGTCGGTGCACCGGCCGGGCCGGGCAGGAAACCGTAGACCGACTGGGTGCCGTCGGGGGTGTCGAGCAGCGCGACATCCGTGAAGCCCTCGGCACGCAGGGCGTCCGCGACCCAGTTCGCCGCGGCCTCGCACTCGCTCTTCGGGAACACCGCGGGGTCCGCGACCGACTGGAACGCGACCAGCTCGGCGAGCTCCGCCCGCGCACGGGGCATCAGAGAGGCGACGGTGTCGGAAATCGGGCGGGCGGTCATGGGCACGCTCCTCGTGGGTGCGACGTTATGGGTAGGGCACGGTGAGTACGCGCCCGTCCGCGACACCGTAAGTGTGGTGTCGCGGGCAGCAACAGATTCATGGCCGATCCTCCCACAGGGGGGCTCGGCCGGGACGCGCCGTAGGATGCCGTGAGCAGCTTGGGGCCACTGGTCGGATCGGGAGCAGAAGCACATCGTGAGCAGCGAGAACGCAGACGCCGGGCGAGAGAACGAAGAGTCGTCGGTCTGGGACGTCGTCGTCGTCGGCGCCGGACCGGCCGGCGCATCCGCGGCGTACGCGGCAGCCGTGGCGGGCCGACGGGTCCTGCTGCTGGAGAAGGCGGAACTGCCGCGCTACAAGACCTGCGGCGGCGGCATCATCGGGTTCTCCCGGGATTCCCTGCCACCGGGGTTCGAACTGCCCCTGAAGGACCGCATCCACGCGGTGACCTTCTCGCTCAACGGGAAGCTCTCGCGCACCCGCCGCTCCCGGCGCATGCTCTTCGGGCTCATCAACCGCTCGGAGTTCGACGCCCGGCTGGTGGAGGAGGCGCAGAAGGCCGGCGCCGAACTGCGCACCGGGGCCTCGGTGGTGCGGGTGGAGCAGCACGGGCCCGCCGTGCCCGACCGGCGTACGGTCGCCGT
Source organism: Streptomyces sp. NPDC007346 (assembly GCF_040703535.1). Lineage (NCBI taxonomy): Bacteria > Bacillati > Actinomycetota > Actinomycetes > Kitasatosporales > Streptomycetaceae > Streptomyces > Streptomyces sp. NPDC007346. The sequence goes on along the minus strand of NZ_JBEYKR010000075.1, from coordinate 24,676 downwards.
GGTGCTGGGCGGCGGTGAGACGGTGCTGGCGCGGGCGGTCGTCGGGGCGGACGGCAGCGCGGGCCGGATAGGAGCACATGTCGGGGTGAAGCTCGACCAGGTGGACCTCGGCCTGGAGGCGGAGATCCCGGTTCCGGCGACGGTGGCGGAGGACTGGGCGGGCCGCGTCCTCATCGACTGGGGCCCGATGCCCGGGAGTTACGGCTGGGTCTTCCCCAAGGGCGACACGCTGACCGTCGGGGTGATCTCGGCGCGCGGCGACGGCGCCGGCACCAAGCGGTATCTGGAGGACTTCATCGCCCGCCTCGGCCTCGCCGGGTTCGAGCCGTCCGTCTCCTCGGGGCACCTGACCCGCTGCCGCAGCGACGACTCGCCGCTCTCGCGCGGCCGGGTCGTGGTCTGCGGCGACGCGGCCGGACTCCTGGAGCCGTGGACCCGGGAGGGCATCTCCTTCGCGCTGCGCTCCGGCCGCCTCGCGGGCGAATGGGCCGTCAGGATCGCCGAGGCGCACGACGCGGTGGACGCCCGCCGCCAGGCCCTCAACTACGCCTTCGCCATCAAGGCCGGTCTCGGTGTGGAGATGGGCGTGGGGCGCCGCATGCTCAAGCTGTTCGAGCGTCGCCCGGGGATGCTGCACGCGGTGCTGACCGGCTTCCGCCCGGCCTGGAAGGCGTTCGCCGGGATCACCCGGGGCACGACCTCGTTGGCCGAGCTGGTCCGTACGCACCCGCTGGCGCAGCGGGCCATAAGCGCGATGGACCGCCGAACGGCGGGATGAGGGCGTGGGCGCAGGGACCGCCGCGGTGCTCGTCCACGGCCTCTACCACCGCCCCGAACACTTCGCCCCGGTCGCGGACGGCCTGCGGGCGAAGGGGATCGACGTGGTCGTTCCCGAGCTCCACCGAGGCTCCCTGGCCGCCGATACGGCAGCGGTCCAGGCCGCCGTCGACGCCTCGCGGGAGCCTCCGCTGCTGCTCGGCCACTCCTACGGAGGGTCGGTGATCACCGGGGTGCGCGGGGCGTGCCGTCTGGTCTATCTGGCGGCGTTCGTACCGGACGTGGGCGAGAGCGCGGCCGCCCTCGGCGGGGCGTCCGCGCGGCTGCGCGAGGCGATCGTGCCGGCCGCCGGGCCCGAAGGGACGACGGTTCTGCACCCCGGCCTGGCGGCCGAGGTCCTCTACGGGGACTGCTCCGAACCTCTCGCCGCTCGGGCGGTCGGCCTGTTGCGACCTCAGGCCCCGGGCTGCGGGCGGGGAATCCCGGCCCACCACAGCTGGAAGCGGACTCCTTCGACCTATGTCGTCTGCGCCGGGGACCGGGCGATCGACCCCGTCCTGCAACGGAGGCTGGCCGCCCGCTGCACCGAGGTGCGCGAGTGGCGGACGGGACACGCGCCGTTCGTCTCCCGGCCCGCGCTCCTGGTCGACCTGGTGAGCGAGCTGATCGCCGGGGTCAGCCCTCGACCGTGATGCGGAAGACCGGGTGGTCCGGGCAGGCGGCCAGCAGTTCGGCGTCCGTGGAGTTCGCGGTGACGCCCTGGAAGAACTGTTTCACCTCCCAGCCCCACCGCTCCAGGTAGGCACGGATGATCCGAGCCTTCTGCGCGTCGTCGGCGATCTCCACGGCGGTGAAGACCCGGGTCCTGCGCCCCACCCTCAGCTCACCGCCGCCCGCGACGCGCATGTTGCGCACCCACTGGGAGTGGCCCCGGGCCGAGACGAGGTACTGGGCGCCCTCGTAGGAGTGCGGGTTGACGGGGATGCGCTGCATCTGGCCGCTCGTGCGCCCTCGCACCGACATCTCGGCGGAGCCCATGAGGCTGACGCCGTGCCGGGCGAGCCGGCCGATGACGTTGTTGAGGCGAGCGGCGGTTGCACCGGCGCGGAGGTAGTACGGCTGCGACATGGTGGCCCCCAGGGCGTGGACGATCCGGCACGGCATGAGGAGAGCGGTGCCCCCAAAAGAAGAGCGGTGCTCTCGCTTGAGATCAGTGTGCACGGGTGCGCTGCTCAAAATCAAGAGCACTGCTCTCGTTATGGTTCGGTGCTCTGCACGCGTGGCAGACTGATCACCATGAGCAGCATCCGAGGGGCCAGGGAACGGGCCCGCATCGAAGTGACCGCCGCCATCAAGGACGAGGCCAGAAAGCAGCTGGCGGCGGAGGGTGCGGCCAGACTCTCCCTGCGCGCCGTCGCCCGCGAGCTGGGCATGGCCTCCTCCGCGCTCTACCGCTATTTCCCGAGCCGCGACGACCTGCTCACCGCGCTGATCGTCGACGCGTACGACGCCGTCGGCCAGGTCGCGGAGGACGCCCGCGCCGCCGCCGACCGGGCCCGTCCCCGTCCCGCCCCGTACGCCCAGCGCTGGGTCGCCGTGGCCGGTGCCGTACGGGAGTGGGCCCTCGCACACCCCCACGAGTACGCCTTGATCTACGGCTCGCCGGTCCCCGGCTACAGCGCCCCCAGGGACACCGTGGGGCCCGCCTCCCGGGTCGGCCTGGTCTTCGTGGGCCTGCTCCGGGACGGGTTCAGGGCCGACGGCCTCGCCGTACCGCCTCTCGCGCGGGAGCTGCGCCCCGAGGCCGAGCGGATCACCGCCGAACTCGCCCCGGACCTCCCGCCCGCCGCCGTGCTGGCCCTCGTCGCCGCCTGGGCCCAGCTCTTCGGCCTGATCTCGTTCGAGCTCTTCGGCCAGTTCAACCGGGTGGTCGAGGCGCGCGAGCAGCTCTTCCGGAGGGCTGCGGGGGAGCTGGCCCGCTCGGTCGGCCTGCGTGGGGGCCCGGCGGACTGAGGTGGGGAGGCCGGGGGGAGGCGGGGCGGAGGCGCCGTCCTGCCGGGTGGCCTACCAGGTGACCGCGGAGTTGTCCGTCCAGAGCCTGGCCACCGCGCGGTCGCCGCGCAGGGTCACGGCGGCGAGCGGCAAGCGGTTCCAGAGGGTGAGGTAGAGGCCCTCCGCCGTTCCGCTCAGCTCGCAGTCCACGCGCTCCCCGCCGGCCGGGCCGGGGCTGCCGTCCCCGTCCCCGCCGCCCGCGGCGGGCGTACGTACGGCCCGCGGCGGCTCGTCGGAGATCCGTACGGTCCACACCGCGTCCGTGTCCACGGCCCGCACCCGCAACGTGCGCGGGGTGGTGGAGCGAACCCGGCTCCTGGGGCGGGCGTGGAAGCCGGTCAGCAGTTCGTCGATGCCGTCGACCGCCCGGTCGGCGTCCACCGTCGTGAGCGGTCCGCCGAGCGCCGACTCCGCGTCCACCCGGTGCACGGTCGTCTCGTTCAGCTGGCGGCGGGACCAGAACGCCAGGGGCGAAGGGGCGGGGAGGAACGTCCAGCACTCCAGGTCGGCGGGTGCCTTCTCCAGCGACCGGACCAGGTGGTGGTGGCCCGCCCGGAACCAGTCGAGGAGTTCGTCGCCGTCGAGGGCGGGCTCTCCGCCGTCGGGATGGGGCGTGGTGTGCCCCTCGGTGACGAACCCGGCCGCCCAGCGGTGCACCATGCCGGTGTGGCGCAGCAGATGGCGTATCTGCCAGCCGGGGCAGGTCGGGACCGAGGCCCCGGGGCCGGCCTGTTCGGCGGCGGCCGCGAGGAGCCGCCCTTCCTCGGACAGGGACGCGATGTGCTCGGTGATCTCCATGGCGGGATTGTGCCAGGGGGTGCGGCGGCCTGCGGGTGCCCGGACGGCCCGGATCGCCCGGACCGCTCGGGGTGTTCGCCCGTTCGCCGGGTGCGTCCGTGCGGTCAGGCCGGTCCGCCCGTCGCGGGGGCTCCGCCCGCCGGGACGTGCGTCGCGTTGCGGGCCCCGTACCCCAGGACGGCGGCCGCCGCGGCGAGCAGGGCCACCGTCGTCAGCGCCACCGGCAGCGAGAACCAGTCGGCCAGGAAGCCGATCGCGGGCGGGCCCAGCAGCATCCCGCCGTAGCCCAGCGTCGAGGCGGCGGCCACCCCGCTCGGCCCGGCCAGCTCTCCGGCCCGGCCCACGGCGACGGGGAAGATGTTGGCCAGCCCCAGGCCGGTGACCGCGAACCCGGCGAGCGCGAGCCAGGCGGTCGGCGCCAGGGCGCCCAGCAGCATCCCGGTCGCGGCGACCGCACCGCCGAGGACCAGGGTGCGGGTCTGGCCGAGCCGTTCCAGGAGCAGCGTCCCGGTGAGCCTGCCGATGGTCATCGTCAGGGCGAACAGCGCGTACCCGGCGGCGGCGAGGCCGGGGTGGGCGTTCAGGTCCTGCTCCAGGTGGAGCGCGCCCCAGTCGGCCAGCGCGCCTTCCCCGTACGCCGTGCACAGGGCGATCACGCCGAAGAGCAGCACGATCCGGCGGGCCCGCGGGTCGAGCTTCCGCTTGGGCCGCTGCTGCCGATCGCGCGCCGAGATGGCCGTACGGGCCGGGCGGTGGCGCAGCAGCGCGGGCCCCGCGAACGCGGTGACGAGCAGGCCGACGGCGGCCAGCAGGAACAGGTGCGTCGAGGCGGAGAGGCCGCCCGCCACCAATCCGCCGAGCCCGGCCCCGACCATGCCGCCGAGGCTGAACGCCGCGTGGAAGCTCGGCATCACCGGTCGGCGCAGCTCGGCGACCAGGTCGACGGCCGCGCTGTTCATGGCCACGTTCATCCCGCCGTACGCCGCCCCGAAGACCAGCAGGACGAGGCCGAGCGAGAGCGCGGAATGGGTCTGCGCGGGCAGGGCGATGCTCAGGGGGAGCAGGACCCCGCAGGCCACGGTCGTGGCGTGGCTGCCGTAACGGCGGCAGAGGCGGCCGGTGAACATCATGGTGATCACGGCGCCCGCGGAGACGCCGAGCAGGGCGAGGCCGAGGGTGGAGGCGGAGGCGCCGGTCTGCTGCTTGATGGCCGGGATACGGACCACCCAGCCGGCGAAGAGGAAGCCGTCGAGGGCGAAGAACACGGTCAGCGCGGTACGGAGGCGGGCCGACGAGGATGGGGCGGTGTCTCCGCCAGGTCCTCCCGGTAGGGCCGTCCGCAGTTTGTTTAGTTGCGGCACAAACTCAGCATAGGGGTGGGCGGACGGTGGACGCAACACGGTTGGCGGAGGCGGGCGTCACCCCTCCCGGTGGGCTCCCTCGGCGTCCGGAACACCTCCGGATCATGGGAGACTCGCCCTCATGAACGGCAAGGCGACCACCACCCGGACGAAGTTGGAGAGGGGCCGCAGTGCGCTCGGGCCCGCACTGGAACTGGTCCACACCGGGCGCGCCCCCACGCGCGCCGTCCTGACCTCCGAGCTCGGCGTCACCCGGGCCACCGCCGGAGCGGTCGCCGCGGAGCTGGAGGCGCTCGGGCTGATCCGGGTCGACTCCAGCCCCGGTTCCGCGGCCGGTTCGCAGGGCCGCCCCTCGCACCGGCTGTCCGTCCTGGAGACCGGCCCCGTCGTCCTCGCCGCCCAGGTCCACGCCGACGGCTTCCGGGCCGCGCTCGTCGGGCTCGGCGGCCGGATCGTCGCCACGGCGCCGGGCTGCGTCACGGTGATGGCCGACCCCGCGCAGGTGCTCGGCGAGGTCGTGGCCGCGGGGGCGCAACTGCTCCGCGAGAGCGGGCTGCGCTGCGTCGGCGCCGGACTCGCCGTGCCGTCGGCGGTCGCCGAACCCGAAGGCACCGCGCTCAACCCGCTGCACCTCGCCTGGCCCGCGGGCTCGCCCGTCCGGGACATCTTCGCCGGCTGCGTCCGTGACGCGGGCATCACGGGCCCCGCCTTCACCGGCAACGACGTCAACCTCACCGCGCTCGCCGAGCACCGCCACGGCGCCGGCCGCGGCGCCCAGCACCTCCTCTGCGTCGCCACCGGCCACCGGGGCGTCGGCGGGGCCCTGGTGCTCGACGGCCGCCTGCACAGCGGGAGTTCGGGGCTCGCGCTGGAGGTCGGGCACCTCACCGTCAACCCCGAGGGGCGCCCCTGCCACTGCGGCGGACGCGGCTGCCTCGACGTGGAGACCGACCCGCTCGCCTTCCTCACCACCGCGCGCCGCGACCCGGGCCCGGAGGAGTCGCTCCTCAAGCAGGCCGGCGACCTGATGCGCACGGAGTACGCGGACGCGGACGTACGCAACGCCGCCGAGGCGCTGATCGACCGCCTGGGCCTGGGCCTCGCCGGGCTCGTCAACATCCTCAACCCGGACCGGATCATCCTCGGCGGACTCCACCGCGACCTGCTGGAGGCGGACCCGGAGCGGCTGCGGGCCGTCGTCGCCGACCGCAGCCTGTGGGGCCGCAGCGGCAGCGTACCGATCCTGCCCTGCACCCTGACCCACAACAGCCTCGTCGGCGCCGCCGAACTGGCCTGGCAGCCGGTCCTCGACGACCCGCTCGCCGTCCTCACCGTCCTCGCCTGACGGAGGCCGGGCGTCGGGGGCGGGCGTCAAGGGCGGGGAGGCAGGGGCGAGGGGCGTCAGCCGCCCGGCCCCGCCCTCGGCGCCCTGTCCTCGCCCTCCGGCGCCCGACCAGAAGATCCCGGCGTCCGGCGGACGGAAAGCGCAGGGCAGGCGGCACAGGTCCCGCGGTGCGGCGTGAAGCTCACCGCGCCGCCGGACCCGCTCTTCCCGTCAGCCGACGACGGCCGACCGGCCCGGGACGGCCGCGATGGCCTCGGAGCTGATCGACACGGACCCGAACGGCCCGTCGGTCGTCGACCCGTAGACCGCCAGCGGCGGCAGGGTCGAGGTGCCGCAGGTCGCCGGCAAGGTGAACCAGACGGCCTTTCCGGCCGCGCCGCTCGGCCGTACGCCCCAGCTCTCGCTGACCGCGGCGATCAGGGCCAGACCCCGGCCCGAGGTGGCGAAGGAATCCGCCTCGTTCACCGTCGGGACGCGCGGGTCATGGTCGTGGACGGAGACCGTCAACCGGTCGAGCAGCAGCTCGATGTCGACGGTGCATGACTTGTCCGGCTGTGCGTGCCGGTGGACATTGGTCAGGAGTTCGGTGACGCCCAGGGCTGCCTGGTCGATCAGGGGATCGAGATGCCAGTAGCGCAGTTGCGCCGAGATGATTCTGCGGACCTGACCGATCCGCGACGGCAGGGCCTGGAGCTCCACCGTGCAGTGCCTGCTTGGCTCGCTGATCACGGCTGCGACTCCCCGAAATAGGTCCGGAAGAAGACGGACGGACGGAGCCGGCGGACGACTGACTGCTGACTGCCGATCCGCTCTGCTCTTGTCGTGTCTGCTCGTGTCGCGCGACCCGGTCCCATGGAGCGGATCGCTCCGTCACCGAGGGTGCACCTTCGGTGACGTGGATCCAGCGTGGCCCAGCCCCGGCGGCTCCGCAACTCGCGGAGCCGCGTACCGTTCCTTCGGCCTCAGCCCCGGCGGCCTCCCGCGCTGCGCAGCGCGTCCAGGAGGCGGCGCAGCGGAGCCGCCCCGTCGCGTCTGCGGTTGCGCTGCTCCATCGTCAACCGGTAGCGCACGCCGTTCACCCGGGCGATGGCCGAATCCGCCGCGAAGAACCACCGTTTGCCCGCACTCACCGTGCCCACCGGGGCGCTGTCGATCTCCCGCCCGTTGCTCATCAGCAGGGAGAGCCGGCCGTCCTTGACGACCACCTGCCCGGCCCTGGTCAGCGATCGGGTGAACCGCTCGATCCTGACCCCCGACGCACTGAACTCGGCGTCCGCCATCGCGGCTTCGCCCCCCTTCGTCACTACTTCTCCTGTTGCAGTGTGCCCGGCCGCGCCCCCGACCGCCAGAGGGCATGGGGACCCGCCGCGCGCCGCCGGCACCCACCCGCCCCACCTGCCCCCGGGAACGTGCCCGCGGGCTTGGTCAAAGGCAGGGCTATGGACCATCAAAGTCAACGTTTGCGCAGGTCGGGGGCATATCGTGGAGAGGCGAGGACCGGGCGGACGAACTGCGTACGAACAGGAGCACGGCGATGGGCACCGATGAGCTGGGACGTGACCGCGGGGCCACGGGGGCGGTCATGGAGACGGTGGACGTCGACCGCAGCGACCCGGAGTACCGGGCCTGGCTGAAGGAGGCCGTCCGCAAGGTCCAGGCCGACGCCAACCGTTCGGCCGACACCCACCTGCTGCGCTTCCCGCTGCCCGAGGAGTGGGGCATCGACCTCTACCTCAAGGACGAGTCGACGCACCCCACCGGCAGTCTCAAGCACCGGCTCGCCCGCTCGCTCTTCCTCTACGGGCTCTGCAACGGCTGGATCCGTCCGGGCAAGCCGGTCATCGAGGCGTCCAGCGGCTCCACCGCCGTCTCGGAGGCGTACTTCGCGAAGCTGATCGGGGTGCCGTTCATCGCCGTGATGCCGCGCACCACCAGCCCGGAGAAGTGCCGGCTCATCGAATTCCACGGCGGCCGGTGCCACTTCGTCGACGACTCGCGCAGGCTGTACGAGGAGTCCGCGTCGCTCGCCGCCGAGACCGGCGGGCACTACATGGACCAGTTCACCTACGCGGAGCGCGCCACCGACTGGCGCGGCAACAACAACATCGCCGAGTCGATCTACCAGCAGCTCAGGCTGGAGCGGTACCCGGAACCCACCTGGATCGTCGCCACCGCCGGGACCGGCGGCACCTCGGCCACCATCGCCCGCTACGTGCACTACCTCCAGCACGACACCCGCGTCTGTGTCCCGGACCCGGAGAACTCCTGCTTCTTCGACGGCTGGACCCGCCACGACCCGTACGCGAGCAGCGACCGCGGCTCCCGGATCGAGGGCATCGGCCGCCCCCGCATGGAGCCGAGCTTCGTGCCGGGCGCCGTCGACCGGATGATGAAGGTGCCCGACGCGGCGAGCGTCGCGGCCGTACGGGCCCTGGAGCGGGCCATCGGCCGCAAGGCGGGCGGCTCCACGGGCACCGGGCTGTGGAGCGCGTTCAAGCTGATCGCCGAGATGGTGGAGGCGGGGGAGAGGGGCAGCGTCGTCACGCTGCTGTGCGACCCGGGCGACCGCTACCTGGACAAGTACTACTCCGACTCCTGGCTGGAGGAGCAGGGCCTGGACATCGCCCCGTACAGCGCGGCGATCGGCAACTTCCTCACCACCGGGGCCCTGACCGGATAAGGCCCCGGGAGCGCTCAGGCCGCCGGCGCGGTCAGCCGCCCGTCGAGCCGGCGCACCGCCTCCCGGAAGGACCGGCCCATGCCGAGGCGCGCCACCCCCAGCACCGAGCGGAACGGGCCCGTCCCGTCGGCGGCGAAGGTCCACTGCACCCGGGTCCCGCCCCCGTCGGCGGTGAGCCGCCACTCCTCCACCAGGGCGCGCAGGCCGGGGGCGTTGGTCTCGTCCACCCGGTAGGCGTACCGTTCGCCCGGCTCGGCGGCCACGACCGTCTCGCGGAAGCGGACCCCGCCGCGCAGCCGCACCTCCCGGCCCGCGCCCCCGTCGGTGGGCGTGGCCCGGGTGAGGGCGGTGAACCAGGAGGGCCAGGAGGCGACGTCGTCCGCGAGCGCCCGGTAGACCACGTCCGGGGGCGCGGACACCTCGGCGGCGAACACCAGGCGTATCGGCGCGGAATCGGTGAACTCCAGCCCTACGGTACGGAGTCGGCGTGCCATCGTGTGCACCTCCCGGGGAGTTTGCGGGCAGGGAACCGCGCACACCCTAGCGGCCGGGGCGTCAGTTGTCTGTACCACTGTCGGCCACCGGCTTCTGCCCCGCAGGCCGCGTCCGGGCGGCGGTCCTGGCGGCCTCGGCGATGTTGCGCGCCATCCCGCCGAACACCACCGCGTGGAACGGCGACACGCTCCACCAGTACGCATGGCCGAGCAGCCCCTGAGGGTGGTACAGGGCGCGCTGGCGGTAGAGCGTGCGCCCCTGGTCGTCGGTGCCGACCGACAGTTCCAGCCAGGCGGCGCCCGGCAGCCGCATCTCCGCCCGCAGCCGGAGCAGTTCGCCCGGCACGATCTCCTCCACCCGCCAGAAGTCCAGCGAGTCCCCGACCCGCAGCCGGTGTGCGTCCCGCCGCCCGCGCCGCAGCCCCACCCCGCCGACGATCCGGTCGATCCAGCCGCGTACCGCCCAGGCGAGCGGGAAGGAGTACCAGCCGTTCTCGCCGCCGATGCCCTCGATCACCCGCCACAGCTCCGCCCGGTCCGCCTCCACGGTCAGCTCCCGCTCGTCCCGGTAGAGGCTGCCGCCCGACCACTCCGGGTCGGTGGGCAGCGGGTCGCTCGGCGCACCCGGCAGCGAGGCGGAGGACCAGCGGGTGTCCACCTGGGCGTCCTTGATCCGCTGGAGGGCGAGCCCCAGGGCCCGGTCGAAGCCGATCGGACCCTCGGGCGGATCGGGGACGTACCGCACGATGTCGTGCTCCTGGCAGACCACCTCGTGGCGCAGCGACTCCGCCAGCGGCCGGGCGATCGACCGGGGGACCGGGGTGACCAGGCCGATCCAGTGGCTGGAGAGCGTCGGGGTGAGGACGGGGACCGGCAGGATCAGCCGCCGCGGCAGCCCCGCCACCCGGGCGTAGCCCTGCATCATGTCCCGGTACGTCATGATGTCCGGGCCGCCGATGTCGAAGGTCCGGCTGACCTCGGGCGGCAGGGTGGCGCTCGCCACCAGGTACCGGATCACATCCCGTACGGCCACGGGCTGGATCCGGGTCGAGACCCAGCTCGGGGTGACCATCACCGGCAGCCGCTCGGTCAGATAGCGCAGCATCTCGAACGAGGCCGACCCCGAACCGATCACGACCGCCGCCCGCAGCACCGCCGTCGGCACCCCGGAGTCCAGCAGGATCCGCCCCACCTCGGCCCGCGAACGCAGGTGCGGCGACAGCTCCTTCTCCTCCACCCCGGCCGGGGTCAGCCCGCCCAGGTAGACGATGCGCCGCACCCCGGCCGCGTGCGCCCGCTCGCCGAAGTTCCGGGCCGCCCTGCGGTCGGTCTCCTCGAAGCCCGAACCGGAGCCGAGCGCGTGCACCAGGTAGTACGCCACGTCGACGTCCCGCATCGCCTCCGTCAGCGAGTCGGCGTCGGTGACGTCGCCGCGCACCACCTCGACCCGCTCCGCCCAGGGGTGGTCGCGCAGCTTCTGCGGGGTCCGGGCCAGCGCGCGGACCTGGTGGCCGGCGTCGAGCAGGGCGGGCACCAGTCTCCCACCGATGTAACCGGTGGCACCGGTGACCAGACAGCGCAGGGCCACCTCGTCGGAGGGATCGCGTACACCGGGTTCCTCAGGAAGATCCGTCACCTGTCCGAGTCTGGCACCGGATCGCGGACGGGGGCGGTACGAGGCCTCCGTACGGCGCAGTGACCCCGTCCGCTCCGGCTTCCCGGCCGGCCGGCGGCCTCAGCCGTTCCCCCGGCCGTCCGGCGCGGCCAGCAGCTGGTCCAGCACCCTGCCGAAGAGCCGCCGCCCCGCGGAGGCCAGGAGCGGATCGCCCCACCGCGGCACCAGCCGCACCCGCAGCTCCTCCACCCACACCACATGGGAACCGGAATGCGTCGGCAGTACGTCGATCGAGGCCCGGCCCAGCACCACGGACCCGCGCTTCTCCAGCAGGCAGGCACCGGCCCGACCGGCGGCGGGCGGCGTCCAGCGGACCACTTCCATCGGATCGTCGAAGGCCAGCGGCCCGACCCCCGTACGCGCGGTGAAGACCGTGCCGACCCTGGTCGGCGCCCCGCCCTCCACCGAGGCGGCGGTCAACGGGACGTGCGCGGTGTGCCGTTCCCAGTCGGTCACCCGCCGCCAGGCCTCGGCTGCGGGGAGGGGGGAGAAGCGCTCGATCCGGAAGACGGCCATCCCCCGATCCTAGGACGTCACGGCCGGACGGCGACCCGAACGGAATGCGGACAGCCACACCCCGGGCCCTCACATACCGGCCTTCACACCGGACAGTCGCACCCGCGGGCCGTCACACCCTGGACAGCCACCCCCCACCTCATCGGCGTGAGGCCCACCGTGCCCCGGGTCAGCCGGGGGTCGCGGTCTCCTCGGGTGACCCGCCCGCCACCACCAGGCCCGGCAGATGCTCGCCGATCTCCTCGCGCACCCCGGGGGCCAGCCCCGCGTCCGTCACGAAGGCGTCCACCTCGTCCAGCGTGGCGAAGGAACTCAGCCCCACCGTCCCCCACTTGGTGTGGTCGGCCACCACCACGACCCGGCGGGCCGACCGGACGAAGCGGCGGTTGGTCTCGGCCTCGGCGAGGTTGGGGGTCGACAGACCGGCCTCGGCGGAGATCCCGTGCACGCCGAGGAAGAGCAGGTCGAAGTGGAGGGAGTCGATGGCCCGGTCCGCGACCGGCCCGACCAGCGAGTCCGAAGGGGTCCGTACCCCGCCCGTCAGCACCACCGTCGCCGTCCCCGGCCGCGCCCCCCGGCCGGCCGCCGGACGCTGCGCGTCGTGGAACACGTCGGCCACCCGCACCGAGTTGGTCACCACCGTCAGATCCGGTACGTCCAGCAGGTGGCGGGCCAGCGCGTAGGTCGTCGTACCGCCCGAGAGGGCGATCGCGCTGCCGGGCTGGGCCATCGCCGCCGCCGTCCGCGCGATGTCCTCCTTGGCGCTCAGCTCCAGGGCCGACTTCGCCTCGAAGCCGGGCTCGTGGGTGCTCGCCTCGACCACGGGGACGGCACCGCCGTGGACCTTCTCGACGACCCCCTGGCGGGCCAGCGCGTCCAGGTCCCGACGGATCGTCATGTCGGAGACGTTCAGCCTGCGGGTCAGCTCGTTGACCCGGACCCCGCCGCGCCGGCGCACCTCGTCGAGGATCAGGGAACGTCGCTGCTCCGCGAGCAGGTTCTGATTCTCGCTCAACGCCGGTGCCCGGTCCTTCCCTCTGCCCCACGGTCCCGCAGCGGCCTGCGGCACACGCTCATCCTGCCACGCAGGCATGTCCGGCGTACCACCTGGGGAGATTCCGTGAGACCGCTCACGCACGCGCCCCGCCTCCGTGATCCTGAGGCCGGGCCACGGGCCGGAGTCCACCGCTCTCCGAGTGCCTCCTGTCCGACCCCTGTCATGTCTTTGCCGGCCCGCGAGGCCGGCGCGCCCGAGAGAGAGTCCCCCCTTGGCTCCTGCCATCCCGCCCCCGCCGCCACCTCCGCGGAACACCGGGGCAGCGCTGGAACTGCTGGTCCACGGCGTCGGAGGCGCCACCCCGCAGGAGATGCTCGGCGATCCCCGTACCGTCCGGGTCACCGGGGACGCGACCGCCGCCGTGTACCGGCGCACCGAGGACGCCCACGGCGAGAAGCACCCAGAGCGCTACCGGGACGAGCCCGTCGCCGAGGCCTACTGCTGGTCGGGGCTCACCTCGGGCAACGGCTCCCGCGCCCTGTGGCTGCTGCTCCTGCCGTTTATGGTGGTCAACCTCGCCCACTGGATGCGCCCCACCGCCACCGGCCGCACCCGCGCGGTCCGGCTGTACGGCGTGCTGGTGCGGCTCGTCGCGCTCAGCCTCACCGTGCTGCTCACCGCGGCCGCCTGCGAGGTCGCGCTGGACCTGGTGGCCTGGCAGTGCGCGGGTGTCCCCGAGTGCTCCGGGCGGCGGTCCTGGCTCGGCTTCCTGTCGAGCGGGCAGGGCGGCTGGTGGTCCCAGCCCGGACGGCGTCTCGCCCTCGCCGCCACCGTGCCCGCCGCCCTGGTGGGGCTCCTGTGGTACCTCTCCAACCGGACCTGGAGCGCCTACGAGTCCCAGAGCCCCCTGGACGCCACGGACGCCGACGCGTGCGACCCCGACGGGACGGAGGAGGCCCACGGGCCCGGCGCCCCGGACGCCGACGACGGCCCGGCCCCCGTGCCCCCGGTCCCCCCGGCGCTCAGCAGGCCCGGTTTCTGGTACGGCCGCCGGCTCGTCGCCCGGCTCCGCGCCGCGCACACCGCCGCGGGCTTCCTCACCGTCGCCGCGGCCGTCACCGGCGCCGCCGCCCGCCACGACCGGACCGCCGACAGCCCGGTGCCGCAGGTGTTCGGGGCGGTCATCGAAGGCGCCATCGTGCTCTGCGCCGTGGTGGCCGTCTGGGTCGTCTGCCGCCGGGGCCGCAGCGAACGCGCCCGCGACACGCGTCTCGACGGCGCCCTCATCACGTACCTGCCGGGCTCGGCGCTCGCCCTGCTCGGCCTCGCCGTCCTGCACGCCGGGTGGTCGCGCCCGGCGTGGCAGTCCGCCGGCAGCCTGCCCGGCGAGACGGCCTTCCGGCTGCTCGCCCTCGGCCAGGGCCTCCTCGTCGTGATCCTCGCGCTGGTCGCCCGCAGCCTCTACCGGCGCACCCCCGAACCCCGCACCACGCTGTACGGCCTCGGCGGCCCGTCCGTCGCCATGCTCGCCTGCGCCCTGGGCGGGGTGATGACCGGCGGCGTGGCCCAGCGGGTCGCCGACTGGCTGGACGGCCCCGGCACCCCGGGCATGGGGCGCGGCTCGATCATCGAGGGCCCGCCCATCCTGCTCAGCTGGCAGGCCTCCGTCATCCCGGTGCTGCTGCTCCTGCTGCTCGCCCCCGTGCTCTACCTGGTCGTCCGCACCGCGCGCCGGGCCCGCCGCATGGGACCGGACATCGAGGCGGAGTACGCCCCCGAGCCGCCCGACCGCGCCCGCACCCGGCGCATCGCCCGCATCCGCGCCACCGCCGCCCTCACCGACTCGGCGCCCTGGATCGTCGGCGTGGTCTCCGCCGCCACCCTGTTCCTCGGCGCGGCGGCCATCGTGGGCTCCTGGGTTAGCGGAGAGGTGCCCGGCCTCGCGTCGGACGGGGCCGCCGCCCCCGTCGAATCGATCGCCGAGGCCGCCCAGTCGACCGGCTCCTGGCTGATCGGCTTCGGCTTCATACTGTTCGTCGCGAGCGGGCGCCGCGCCTACCGGGACGCCTCCGCCCGCCGCACCATCGGCATCCTCTGGGACGTGGGCACCTTCTGGCCGCGCGCCGCCCACCCCTTCGCGCCCCCCTGCTACGCCGAGCGCGCCGTCCCCGACCTGGCATCGCGGATGTGCGCCTGGACGGCGACCACCCGGGGCCGGCTCATCATCTCGGGCCACTCGCAGGGCAGCGTCCTGGCGGCCGCCGCGGTCTGGCAGCTCCCCGACACGGCCCGCCGCCGGGTCGGGCTGCTCACCTACGGCTCCCCGATCGAGCGGCTGTACGGGCGCTGGTTCCCGGCCTACTTCGGGGCCTTACCCCTGCTAGGGCTGAACCGCTCGGTGCACTGCTGGCGCAACCTCTACCGGGCCACCGACCCGATCGGCGGGCCCGTCCGGCTGAGCGCCGACCCCGACCCCGGCGTCGACCGGGGGCCGCTGCGGGACCCGCTGGCGTACGGGCGTACCACCGCGCTCCCGCTGCCCGAACCGATCCTGGGCCACTCCGACTACCAGGCCGACCCGGTCTTCGCACAGGAACGGACCGCCCTCCTCGAAGAGCTGGGCCCACGGCTGCCCCGGCAGGCGGAGAGCGGAGGGAAGTTTCAGAAGAGCTCCGGGAGGTCCTCCGGGTAGAGCAGGGTCAGGTCGTCCGTGCTCGTCTCGGCGAACTGGGCGACCCGGCCCGCGTGCCGCTCCACCATCGACTCGAAGGTCTGCCGGGCGGTGCGGCCGTTGCCGAAGGCGGGGCCCTTGGGGAGCGCGGTGAAATACTTCAGCAGCGCCTCCCCGGTCCCCTCCGCCAGGCTGTACTCGTGCTCCTCGGTCTGCTGCTCGACGATCCGCAGCAGCTCCTCGGGGAGGTAGTCGCCGAAGGTGATGGTCCGCGAGAAACGGGAGGCCACCCCGGGGTTGACGGTGAGGAACCGCTCCATCTCGTGGGTGTAGCCGGCGACGATCACCACCACCGCGTCCCGGTGGTCCTCCATCAGCTTCACCAGCGTGTCGATGGCCTCCCGGCCGAAGTCGCGCCCGGAGTCCTCGGGGGAGAGGGCGTACGCCTCGTCCACGAAGAGCACCCCGCCGCGCGCCCGGTCGAACGCCTCCTGGGTCCGGATCGCCGTCGAGCCGATGTGCTCCCCGACCAGGTCCACCCGGGACACCTCGACCAGGTGCCCGCGCTCCAGCACCCCGAGGGAGGCCAGGATCTCCCCGTACAGCCGGGCGACCGTGGTCTTGCCCGTACCGGGGGAGCCGGTGAAGACGAGGTGGCGGCGGACGGAGGCGGCCTTGAGCCCGGCCTCCTGACGGCGGCGGCCCACCTCGATCATGTCGGTCAGCGCCCGCACCTCGCGCTTGACGTTCTCCAGGCCCACCAGCGCGTCCAGTTCACCCAGGACCGCCGCGGAGTCACGGGCCGGCTCGGCGGCCGGAGCCACCGGCTCGGGTTCCCCGGCCCGCCGGTCGGGCACCGTGGAGAGCAGGCCGGGCGTCGACCGGGTGGCCGTCAGCACGGCGGGGGCCGGAGCCGGTGCCGTACGCAGAGAGCTCTCGTCGCTCGTGCAGTCCGTGACCACCGGGCCGGACGCCCCGGAACCGTCGCCCGCCGCGGCGCCGCCCTCGGCGAACTCGTAACCGCCCCGGGCGCACCGCTCGGTGCGGCAGCGGGTCAGCGTGGTGCGGCAGCCGTCCATGACGTGGAAGCCGTACCCCTCGCTGCCCGTCACCCGGCAGCTGTCGAAGGTGCCCCGGCCCTCGGCGGAGACGTAGAACCCGGCCTCGGCGGAGTTGGTGACCGTGCACCGCTGGATGACGGGGTCGGCGCCCTTGGTGACGATGACCCCGGTCTGGGCCGTGTCGATGGTGCAGTTGTTCAGCGTGCCGCCGCTGCCGTGGTCGCGGAACCAGGCGCCGGTGGAGGCCTCCCGGATCCGGCAGTCGTCCAGCTGGGCGGTGGCGCCGTCGCTCACGGAGACGGCGGTGTTGCGGATCTGGAAGAGGTCGCTGTCCACCACGTCGGCGCGCGAACCCCGGTCCAGGACGAAGAGGGCGTCCGGCACGTCGTGGACCCGGCAGGCGTCCAGTATCACCGTCGCCCCGTCACTGACCCAGACCGCCGGGTAGTCGCCCGTACTGTCGTGGATCTCGCACTGGTCGGCGTCCGCGCGGGTGCCCGGGTCCCAGACGGAGAGGCCGTTGCGGCCGAAGCGGCGGACCGTGGAACGGGTCAGCGTGAGCACCGAACGCGACCGCAGGTCGATCGCGTTCTCCGGTATGTCGTGGATGTCGCAGTCGGCGAGCGTCAGCACCGCGTCGGTGTCCAGCGTGACGCCGTCGCCCGAAGTGCGGTGCACGGTGCAGTCGGTGAGGTGCGCGGTGGCGCGGGCGGTGACCTGGACGCCGCTGCCCCTGATCTCGTACACCTCGCAGCCGATCGCCTCCAGACCGCTGCCCTCGCCGGTGACGCCGATGCCCGCGCCGGAGGCGTGGTGGACGCGGCAGCGGTCCAGGCGGGGGTGGCCCCCGTCGCGGACCGAGACGCCGGACTGCCCGGCCGAGACGATCTCGCACTCCTCGAAGACCCCGCCGGCCCCGTCCAGTACGGCGATGCCGACCCCGGCCGGATTGTCGACGGTGCAGCGCCGCACGGTGGGCCGGGCCGCTCCCCGTACCTCGATACCGGCGGCGGACCGCGTCACGATCCGCAGATCGGTGAACTCGGGGGTGCCGTCCTCCACCAGCAGGGCCGGGGCGGCGGAGTCCTGCCCCTCGATGTGCAGATCCTGGATGATCGCGGAGGCGCGCACCGTCAGCGGTACGCCGTCGACCGGCGCGATCCGCACCGAGCCGACCGACCCCTCGGGGCCGCGCAGCGTCACCGCGCGGTGGACGACGAGGTTCTCCCGGTAGGTCCCGGGCGCGACGGTGAGGACGTCCCCGTCGGCCGCCGCTTCCAGGGCCGCCGAAAGGGAGGCGTACTCGCCCGTGCGGCGGCGCCATCGCGATGTGCCGGTGTGCGTCACCTGGACCGTGCCCTGTGCCATGGAGTTGCTCTGCCCCCACCTCGTGCTGTGCGATGCCTCGGGTCCGCCCGCCCGCCTGCCGGGGAGACGGACGCGGTCGGACCACCGTAGCGCGCGGGAGGGGCGGGAGTTGACGAGTCGGGGTGCCGGGACGCTGTCGCCGGCCCCGGGCGGTCCCCGACAAACCGGGCGCGGTGGGGGACGTACCGGGCGCGGTGGAGGACGCGTCGGGCGCCAGGGCAGGGGCGGCCGCCGCTCCCGCCCGCCGTCAGCCGCCCGTTCCGGCCCGGCCCCAGTCCCCTCCCGCCTCGGCCCACTCCCGGTCCCAGAGCGCGTACCGCCTCCGCACCATGCGCCCGACGATCAGCCGCCGGCCCGCCTCGACGCACCCGGCGACGAGCAGGAACGCACCGGCACCGCCGAGCACCGCGTGCGTACGGGCCGCGCCCGGGTCCATCGGCGGTGGTACGGGGAGCCCCGCGCCGTCCGTCCAGATCCGCACCGGCGTACCGGGCTCCCCGGCCCCCGACGCGGGGGTGACCTCCCCGGTGCGCGGGGTGCCGTCCGGTGCCCGCCAGACCGCCGTCACCGAGGTGCGCCCCGACCCGGCGCCCGGGTCCCCGGCGAACCGCTGCGTCGCCGGGACCCGGGCCACCACGACCGCGGTGACGGGCCGCCGCTCCTCGTGCTGGGCCCGTATCTCCTGCCGGAGCGAGGCGTCGGCGAGCACACCGCACGCCCACCCGGCCGCCGGCGCCCCCAGCGCGAGCGACACCAGCGCGCCGAGCGTCACCCACGCCTCCCGGCGGTCGGTGGCGCGCCACAGCGGGCTGCCCCGCCACCGCAGGGCTCCCCGCACCGCCCCCACCCCCGTGTCCTCTTTCCGTCCTCAGTCCAGGATCTTGACGGGATCCCCGACCCGCAGCACCCCGGTCCCGTCCGGAATCAGGTTCTGGCCGAAGAGCAGCTGCTTGTCGACCCTGCGGTGGCGGGCCAGGGTGAGCAGCGGCTCCCTGCCGCGCTCGGCGGTCCGCTGGTCGGTGGTGGTGATCACGCAGCGGCCGCAGGGCTTCACCACGGAGAAGTGCACATCGCCGATGGCGATCCGCCGCCAGCTGTCCTCCTCCCACGCCTCGGTGGAGTCGACCACGACGTTGGGCCGGAAGCGGTCCATGGGCAGCGGCCCCTCGTGCGGCCGGTCGCCCGCCGCGACGAGGTCGTTGAGGGCGTCGAGCGAGGCCGTGGTGGTCAGCAGCAGCGGATAGCCGTCGGCGAAGGAGACCATGTCCCCGGGGCGCGCGTACTCGGGGTCGACGTGCCTGCGGCGCGCCGGGTCGTCGAGGTGCACGAGCTTGGCCTGGGAACCCAGGACCTCGCTGAACCAGGTGTGCGCCTCGGCCGCCGCCTCGGCGACCGTGACGGTGTCCCGGTGCAGCTCCACGCTGACCAGGCGCTCCGGCCCCGGCACGGCCACCCGCAGCGGCGGATGGCCCGGGGCGGAGAGGGCGATCCCGCCGCCGGGCAGCAGCACCGCGGAGATCCGCGCCATGACCGGCTGCTGACGTTGCGTGATGACCCGGGCCGCCTTGTCGACCAGCATCCAGCGGCGGTCGCCGTCGAGTCCCCATGGCTCGACGGCGACCTCGTCGGATGTCTGGACTCCCAGCGATTTGACCGGGTACACGTGGAGGGAGCGGAGCACAGGAGAGGCCATGGGCCCATCCTGCCAGTCACTCCCGTACGCGTACGCCCGGTTTTCCTCGCGGGACCCGTGTGGGGGGAGGGGTCAGTACCCCCGGCCCTGGTACGGCCGGTTGTACGGGTCCTCGTACGGCGACGGGGCCGGCGCGGGCCGCGGCGAGGCCGGGCGCATCGACTCGTACCCGGTGCCGGGCGCGGGGCGCTGCGGCTGGGGCTGCTGCGGATAGCCGCGGACCGCCGAGGGCTGCTGCGGGATGTACGGCGCCGGCGCGTTCTGCAGCCCGGCGGGGTGCATCGGCGCGTGCTGCGCGGGGGCCTGCTGGTACTGCGGCACCGGCTGCTGCTGCGGGTAGCCGTAGGAGCCGACGGGCTGCGAGGGGGCCGCGGGAAGGGCCGGCAGCGCGGACGGCAGGGCCGGCAGATAGCTGCTGGACGTGTCGTACGCGGCAGGGACGCGGATCGGCGCGATCTGCGGGGTGCCCCGCTCCGCGACCAGGGAGTCGTAGATCGGAGTGTCGGGGAACGACGCGGCGTAGTAGCCGCCGCCGAAGGCGGAGCGAGGGGAGGTCATGGCACCTAAGTTAAGCCCACGATGTGCCGATTGGGGAGCCCCCATCTTGGGGTCATCCGTTTTACGCTGGTTCTGCGCGCCTGAACTGCCAAAACATCGCTAATCCCGCCCCTATCGGAGGGCTTTCCCCGCAGGGGTGCCATTGTTGACGAGAAGTGGCGGGCGGGTTACGAAGAGCGGCGGCGGACCCGCTGCCCGGAACATACGGTCCGGGCTCGTCGGAAGGCGATACGGGCACGGGACAAGGAACACTTCACCGACGCACTCCTCCACGGACCGCTGACCTTCGACCGCCTTTTCGCCGCCGGCGGCCCGCGGGTCGTCGACCACTCCACGGGCGTCACCTCTCGGCCGGGTGCTGTGACGGGCCGGAGGAGTGGCGCGGCCGGCACCGGCCGGCACCGGCCGGCCGACCACGGCGGCCTGCTCGGATTCGGTCACGAGCCCGCCTCGCCGGTCGCCTCGGTGACACCGCCCGGCTCACCGTCGACGCCGAGCAGGGCGACAGCCCGGTGATCGAGCTGCACGCGTCCGGACCCCGCCGCCTGCTGACCGGTGCCGAGCGGGGCCTGACCGGCTTCCTCACCCTGGCGAACGCCTGGCCCTGCGGATACCTGCCGGGCCATCAGGCTCCCCCCCACAGCCGCCCTCGCGCGCGCTCTCGGCCTCCCCGGGCCGGCCGGCGGCGGCGCCGGGCCACATGTCCGGTAGAAGGAGACAGAGTTCGAACCGCACGACGCTCTTCGGACCGGGCCGGCTAATCGCAGCGTTTAACTCACAGCAGGGGCCGCCGAGGAGTTGTGCGACGGCGTTCGGAGAAGCGTGATCGACTCCGCCGGATTCCCCGTCGGTCAAATGCCGGGACGGCGAACCGCTCGCGGATGCACGGTTGTTCCGGCGCCGCCGATCGCGGCCCGCGAACCCCCGGCGATGGCCGAACGCAAGGACCACCTCCCGCGTCGTGGCGCGTGGGACCATGATCGGATGAAAACTCGTTTCCTCGGCATACCCGAACTGGTCGGGGTTCCGCCCGTCGCGGTCGTGGTCGATGTCATGCGTGCCTTCACGGTGGCGGCCTGGGCCTTCGCCCAGGGGGCGGAGAAGATCGTGCTCGCCGAGTCGCCGGACGAAGCCCTGGCGCTCAAGGCGTGCCACCCCGACTGGGTGGCGCTCAAGGACGGTCCGCCCGCCCCCGGGTTCGACACCGTCAACTCGCCGGGTCTGCTGCGCTCCATCGATCTCGGCGGACGGACCGTCGTGCAGAAGACCACGGCGGGGACGGTCGGCGCCCTGGCGGTCAAGGAGGCGTCGCTGGTGCTGTGTGCCAGTTTCGTGGTGGCGGAGGCCACGGCTCGCCTCCTGCGGGCACGCGCGCACGACGAGGTCACGTTCGTGGTCACCGGCGAGGACGGGCGCGCCGACGAAGACCTGGCGTGCGCTCAGTACATCGCCCGCAGGGCCACCGGGACCGGGACGGACGCGGCCGGGTTCCTCCACCGCGCCGCCGAGTCGCGCGCCGCCGTCGAGCTGGCGGAGGGCGTGCGTCAGGGGGTCCACCCCGATGACATCGCACTCTGCCTGGAGCTCGACCGCTTCCCCTTCGCCATGGTCGCGACCTCGGAGGACTCACTCATGGTCCTGCGCCCCCACACGGGCGACACGTAGCCGCCGGACCGCTCCGGTGGCCGCTCGGCGGAGGGATTAGGTTGTGGGGGAAGGCCTGCGGGCAGCCGGAACCGTGATGGGGGCGAGCATGACCATGCAAAAGGGAACCAACGTTCCGGTGCCGGCGGGCACCGTGCGCGTCGAACTGGGGTGGCGGTCCGCCGCCGGCAGCCCCGATGTCGACGGCTCCGCACTCCTGTTGGTGTCGGGGAAGGTCCGCGACGACGCCGACTTCGTCTTCTACAACCAGCCGGCCCACGCCTCCGGTGCCGTCCGCCACGAGGGCAAGCGGACCGCCGGCGACGGGGTCACCGACACCCTCCTCGTCGACTTCGGCAAGGTCGAGCCGGCGATCGACCGCGTCGTCCTCGCCGCATCGGCGGACGGCGGCGCCTTCGGCCGGGTGAGCGGGCTGTACGTACGGATCGTCGACGCGGCGGGCGGCGCCGAGCTGGCCCGCTTCGACTCCACGGACGCCACGGTCGAGACCGCGTTCATCCTGGGCGAGCTGTACCGGCGCCAGGGCGCCTGGAAGTTCCGCGCGGTCGGGCAGGGCTACAGCACCGGGCTGGAGGGCCTCGCGACGGACTTCGGCATCTCCGTCGACGAACCGCAGCAGGCCCCCGCGCCCCCACCGTCGCAGCCCGCCCCCGCCCCGGCGCCCACTCCGCCCGCGCCCCCGGCGCCCGCCCCGGTCGTCCACGCCGCCCCGCCCGCCCCGGTGGCACCTCCCGTACCGCCCGCCCCCGCGCCCGCACAGCCCGTGCGGCTGTCCAAGGTGACGCTGACGAAGGAGGCGCCGTCCGTCTCCCTCGCCAAGCAGGGCGGCACCTCCGGCGCGCTCCGGGTCAACCTCAACTGGCAGGTGCGCAAGCAGTTCAAGGGCTGGGGAGCGAAACTCGGCCGGGCCGTCGCCATGCACGGAGACCTGGACCTCGATCTCTGCGCGCTGTACGAACTCACCGACGGGCGCAAGGGAGTGGTGCAGGCCCTCGGCAACGCCTTCGGTTCACTGAACCAGCCGCCCTTCATCCATCTCGACGGCGACGACCGCACCGGTGCGGTCTCCACCGGTGAGAACATGACCGTCAACCTCGACCGCAAGGACCTGCTCCGCCGCGTACTGATCTTCGTCACCATCTACGAAGGCGCGCGGAGTTTCGCGGATCTGAACGCCACGGTGACCCTCCAGCCGCAGAACGGCGCGGCGATCGACTTCTCCCTCGACGAATGCACCGTGCCCTCCACGGTCTGCGCGCTCGCACTGATCACCAACAACGGCGGTGACCTCACCGTGCAGCGCGAGGCCCGTTACCTCGTACCCGACCGCGGGGTCAGCCCGCAGCGCACCATCGACGCCGCCTACGGCTGGGGCATGAACTGGACCCCCGGCCGCAAGTGACCGGGGAGTCACGTGTGAGCCGCGCGTGACCGGCGCGTGATCGCCCCGCCGCCCGGCCGGCCCCGGCACCCGTGTCCGCGGGGTGTCACCGGCCGGGCGCGGCCTCGGGCGTTCCGTCCGGATCGGGCCGGGCGTAGGTGCGTCCCTTCCAGGCGGCCCCCCGGCCCCGGTAGTGCTGCACCGCCGAGTCCACCGTCATCAGCAGGTACAGGGCCGCCGTGAACGGCAGCAGCGGCCCGAGCCACAGCGACTGCCGGTAGTAGGAGAGCATCGGCAGATACGTCGCCGTCATCACCGCCCAGGCCGCGCCCCCCGCCCAGGCCGCCGCCCCGTCGCCCGTCGCCAGCCCCGCCACCAGGGTCGCGGGCGGTGCCACGTACACGAGCAGGAGCCCCGGTACCGTCCCCGCCAGCAGCAGCGGACTGTGCCGCAGCTGCGCGTAGGCGCTGCGCGCCACCATCCGCCACAGGTGCTTCAGCCGCGGATACGGCCGCACGCTGTCCACCCGGTCCGCGAGCCCCAGCCAGATCCGGCCGCCGGCGCCCCGCACCTGACGGGCCAGCGACACGTCGTCGATCACCGCCTGCCGGATCGACTCCGGGATCCGCGCCCGCTCGGCGGCCTGTGTCCGCAGCAGCACACAGCCGCCCGCCGCGGCCGCCGTCCGCGACCGGGCCCGGTTCACCCGGCGGAACGGGTAGAGCTGCCCGAAGAAGTAGACGAACGCCGGGACCACCAGCCGCTCCCAGAAGCTCTCCACCCGCAGCCGCGCCATCTGCGACACCAGATCGAAGCCGTCCGGACCCTCGGTGCCCGCCGCGGCCACCAGATTGCGCAGGCTGTCCGGCTCGTGCGCGATGTCCGCGTCCGTCAGCAGCAGGAAGTCCGGCTTCCGCCGCCGGGCCAGCGCGATGCCGTGCCGCAGGGCCCAGAGCTTGCCGGTCCAGCCCGCCTCCGGCTCCCCGGGCTCCACGACGGTCAGCGGAAGGCCGCCGAACCGTCCGCCCAGCTCCCGGGCCAGCCGCCCGGTGCCGTCGCCGGAGCAGTCGTCGACCAGGATGATCCACGCTTCGCCCGGATAGTCCTGGACCAGCAGCGAGGGCAGGCTCACCGGCAGCATGTCCGCCTCGTCGCGGGCCGGTACGACCACCGCCACCGACGGCCAGCTCACCGGGTCGGTGAGCCGGGGCAGCCGCTGGTCGGTCCGCCAGTAGAAGCCCTGCCCCAGCAGCAGCCACCCCCACGCGATCAGCGAACCCACGGCGATCCAGGCAACGGCGCTCATTCGCCGCAGTCTGCCCCACTGAGCCCGGTCCCCAAGGGCTGTCGGCTAGGGTGACCGGGTGAAGATCGCGCTCATGGACTCCGGAATCGGCCTGCTGGCGGCAGCGGCCGCCGTTCGCCGACTGCGGCCCGACGCCGAGCTGGTCGTCTCCTCCGACCCGGGCTCCATGCCCTGGGGCCCGCGCACCCCCGAGGACGTCACCGCCCGCGCCCTGACCGTGGCCCGCGCCGCCGCCGCCCACCGGCCGGACGCCCTGATCGTCGCGTGCAACACCGCCT
>NZ_JBEYKR010000074.1:0-35332 GCF_040703535.1 Streptomyces sp. NPDC007346 | reverse complement strand
GAGGCCGGGGCGGGCAGCCGTACGCCGTTCCGCGAGGCGACGGCGTCCCGGGCGCTGCGGCCGTTGAGCGCCCGGCCGGCCGCACCCGCCGCGGTGGAGGCGGCGGCAGCGGCGGTGGCGATCAGGAAGCCCCGCCGGTCCCAGCCGCCCTCCTCCGCCTCCTCCCTCGCGATCCGGCGGCGCGGGCGGGTGAGCCTGCCGACGAGGACGTACAGCAGGACCGCCCCGGCCACCGCGCCGGCCAGCGACGGAAGCCCGTCGGCCACCCCGGTGGAGTCCGGGCGGCTGACCGCCGAGGCGGCGCCGACGACTCCGAAGGCCAGGACGGCGGCGGAGCCGGTGCGGCGGTGGCGCAGCGCCAGCACGCCGACGGCGAGGGCGAAGAGGGCGAGCGTGACGACGATGCCCAGTTGCAGGACGAACTTGTCGCTCTCGCCGAAGTTCCGGATCGCCCAGTCCTTCACACCGGCCGGCGTCCGGTCGATGGCGGCCCCGCCGACCGCCGTCACGGGGCTCGCCTCGGGGCGGACGGCCGCCGAGACGAGTTCGGCGACGGTCAGGGCGGCGAATCCCGCCAGCAGGCCGCCGAGGGCTGCGAGCGTTCCGCGGGTCAGAGCTGTCCGGGTGATCCTCACGGTCGTCATTCGGAGCCGTGGGGCGGGCGGATTGGTTCGTCGCCCGGTCACGTGGCGCTCAGGGGCTTCGCCCGCGGTGGGGGCGCGTCCCGGCGTGAGGGCGAACGCGGACCGCCCCGGCGGGCACGAGGCCGACCGGGGCGGAACAGGGTGCGGGCGTGGCCGCCCGCACCTCACATCAGGCGAGGCTCGCGATGGCCTGGTTGAACGTGGCGGACGGGCGCATGATCGCCTCGGCCTTGGCCGGGTCGGGCTGGTAGTAGCCGCCGATCTCGGCCGGGGAGCCCTGCACCGCGATCAGCTCGGCGACGATGGTCTCCTCCTGCTCGGCCAGGGTCTTGGCGAGCGGCGCGAACGCCTCGGCGAGCTTGGTGTCGTCGGTCTGCCGCGCCAGCTCCTGGGCCCAGTAGAGGGCCAGGTAGAAGTGGCTGCCGCGGTTGTCGATACCACCGAGGCGGCGGCTCGGGGACTTGTCCTCGTTGAGGAACGTGCCGGTCGCCCGGTCCAGGGTGTCGGCGAGGACCTGGGCCCGCGCGTTGTCCGTGGTGGTGGCCAGGTGCTCGAAGCTGACCGCGAGGGCCAGGAACTCGCCCAGGCTGTCCCAGCGCAGGTAGTTCTCCTTGACGAGCTGCTGGACGTGCTTGGGGGCCGAGCCGCCCGCGCCGGTCTCGAACAGGCCGCCGCCGTTCATCAGCGGGACGACGGAGAGCATCTTGGCGCTGGTGCCCAGCTCCAGGATCGGGAAGAGGTCGGTGAGGTAGTCACGCAGCACGTTGCCGGTGACGGAGATGGTGTCCTCGCCACGGCGGATGCGCTCCAGGGAGAAGGCGGTGGCCTCCTCCGGGGTCTTGATCGAGATGTCCAGGCCGTCGGTGTCGTGGTCGGCGAGGTACGTGGTGACCTTGGCGATCAGGTTGGCGTCGTGGGCGCGGCCCTCGTCCAGCCAGAAGACGGCCGGGTTGCCGGTGGCGCGGGCGCGGGTGACGGCGAGCTTGACCCAGTCCTGGATCGGCGCGTCCTTGGTCTGGCACATCCGGAAGATGTCACCGGCGCCGACGGCCTGCTCCAGCACCACGTCGCCGGCGGTGTCGACGACGCGCACGGTGCCGGTGGCGGGGATCTCGAAGGTCTTGTCGTGGCTGCCGTACTCCTCGGCCTTCTGCGCCATCAGACCGACGTTGGGCACCGAGCCCATGGTGGCCGGGTCGAAGGCGCCGTTGGCGCGGCAGTCGTCGATGACGACCTGGTAGACACCGGCGTAGCTGCTGTCCGGGAGGACGGCGATGGTGTCGGCCTCGTTGCCGTCCGGGCCCCACATGTGGCCCGACGTGCGGATCATGGCCGGCATGGAGGCGTCGACGATGACGTCGCTGGGGACGTGCAGGTTGGTGATGCCCTTGTCGGAGTCGACCATCGCGAGGGCGGGGCCCTCGGCGAGCTCGGCCTCGAAGGACGCCTGGATCTCGGCGCCGACGTCCGGCAGGGAGTCCAGGCCCTTGAGGATGCCGCCCAGACCGTCGTTCGGGGTGAGACCGGCGGCGGAGAGCTGCTCGCCGTACTTGGCGAAGGTGTTCGGGAAGAAGGCGCGGACCGCGTGGCCGAAGATGATCGGGTCGGAGACCTTCATCATGGTGGCCTTGAGGTGCACGGAGAACAGCACGCCCTCGGCCTTGGCGCGGGCGACCTGCGCGGTGAAGAACTCGCGCAGCGCGGCGACGCGCATGACGGCCGCGTCCACGACCTCGCCCTTGAGGACGGGTACGGACTCGCGCAGCACGGTGGTGGTGCCGTCGTCGCCGTGCAGCTCGATCCGGAGGGAGCCGTCCTCGGCGATGACCGCGGACTTCTCGGTGGAGCGGAAGTCGTCGACGCCCATGGTGGCGACGTTCGTCTTCGAGTCGGCGCTCCAGGCGCCCATGCGGTGCGGGTGGGCCTTGGCGTAGTTCTTGACGGACGCGGGGGCACGGCGGTCGGAGTTGCCCTCGCGCAGCACCGGGTTCACGGCGCTGCCCTTGATCTTGTCGTACCGGGCGCGAACGTCCTTGGCCTCATCGGTCTGCGGGTCGTCCGGGTAGTCCGGAAGCGCGTAACCCTGCTCCTGGAGCTCGGCGATCGCGGCCTTGAGCTGCGGGATCGACGCCGAGACGTTCGGCAGCTTGATGATGTTCGCGCCGGGAGTCCTGGCCAGCTCGCCCAGCTCGGCGAGTGCGTCATCGATACGCTGCTCGGCCTTGAGGTGCTCCGGGAAACTGGCGATGATCCGCCCCGCGAGGGAGATGTCACGGCGCTCCACCGTGACCCCCGCGGTCGAGGCGTAGGCCTCGACGACGGGCAGGAACGAATAGGTCGCCAGGGCAGGGGCCTCGTCGGTGTGCGTATAGATGATGGTCGAGTCAGTCACCGGGTGCTCCGCTCCACGTCTGCAACATTGCTTGACATCAAGATATCTCGTCACCGCCCGCGGCTCCACAAGGGCCCCGCACGGCTTCACCGTCCGTACGGGGGTCGGTGACTGTTGCGTGACCCTGGGTTACGGGTTCGGCGGCCGGTGCTCGTACCAGCGCAGGTCGTCCTCCAGCTGGGCGGCCAGCGCGATCAGCCGCTCCTCGCTGCGGGAGGGGCCCAGCAGCTGGGCGCCGACGGGGAGGCCGGAGCGGGTGAAGCCGGCCGGGACGCTGATGCCGGGCCAGCCGAGGACGTTCCACGGCCAGGCGTAGGGGCAGGCGGCGGTCATCGCGAGGTCGGTGCGCAAGGCGGTGAGGTTCTCGTACGCGCCGATACGGGGCGGGGGCGCGGCGGTCGTCGGGGTGAGGAGCACGTCGTAACCGGAGGCGTCGAAGAGGGCCCCGATCCGGCGGTGCTGGCGCACCTCGCGGGCGCGGGCGGCCCGCACCACCCGGCCGCCGAGGCGCGTCCCGGTCCGCAGGGCGCTGCGGGTGCGGGGGTCGAGGAGGGTCGGTTCGGGGTGGCGGGCGGCGAATTCGGCGATGCCGGCGGTGGCGCGGGGGACGAAGGCGAGGCCGATCAGCCCGTACCGGGGGCGGGCCTCCTCGACGTGGTGGCCGAGCCGGGCGAGGGTCTCGGCGAGCGCGGCGACGGCCCGGCGCACCTCGGGGTCGGGGCCGCCCCGGGTGAGGGTGAGCGGGGGCCGCCAGGCGAGGGCGATCCGGAGGCGGCCGGGGTCGCGGCGGGCGGCGTCGGACGCGCGGACGGCGGGCGGGCGGTGGAGGTCGTCGGGGTGCGCGCCGGCGGCCGCGTCCAGCAGGAGCGCGGCGTCGGCGACCGTACGGGCGAGGGGGCCGTTGACGGTGAGGCCCTGGAACGCGTCGTGGTGCGGGTGGACGGAGACGCGGCCTCGCTGGGGCTTGATGCCGACGAGGTGGGTCCAGGCGGCGGGGATGCGGACGGACCCGGCGCCGTCCGAGCCGAGGGCGGCGGGGACCAGGCCCGCGGCGACGGCGGCGGCCGAACCGCCGGAGGAGCCGCCCGGGGTGTGGTCGGTGTTCCAGGGGTTGCGGGTGGCGCCGAAGGCGGGGCCCTCGGTGAACGGCCACTGGCCCAGTTCGCAGGAGTTGGTCTTGCCGACGATGACGGCCCCGGCCGCGCGCAGCCGGCGGACCGCCTCGCTGTCGGCGGTGGCGGGGGGCCGTTCGCCGTCGCAGCCGAAGTGCGTGGGCAGGCCCGCCACATCGGTGTCGTCCTTGACGGCGACCGGCACGCCGAGCAGCGGCAGCCGCTCCCCCGCCGCGAGCCTGCGGTCGGCGTCGGCGGCTTCGGCGAGGGCGGCCTCGGCCCGCACGTGGCGGAAGGCGTTGAGGGTGGGCCGGGTCGCCTCGATCCGGGCGAGGGCGTCGGCGACGAGGGCGGTGGAGGTGGTGGCGGATTCGGCGAGAAGGCGCGCGCTCCGCGCCGGTCCGGGCATCGGCGCCGGAGGCGGGGTGCGCTCGGGATGCGACCGTACGGCCTGGCCGGTCCGTTCGGTGGGCTCCGCTGAGGACATGGGCGTGCCGCCTCCCTCCGGTCCGCGGGGCCGGCCGGTCGTCCCGGCCGCATCCCACGCACTTACTGGAGGGTAACGAGGAGCGCCGGGCCGCTCAAGTGCTCCGGCGGAGTGGGTGGCCGGGGGCGGGTTCCGTGGCTGTCCGTGTCCCTCGGGCCGCGTTGCCGTGACCCTCCGAGGACCTGTCGGGCGCCGTCCGCTCCCCCGGCGTACGCTCGGAGGAACGGACGGGTAGTCCGGATCGCATGCCCGGAGCAGGCCCGCACGGCCCTGGCGGAGGAGGCGACGTGAGCGGACACCGTTGGGTCGCACGGGCGGCCGCCGGGGCGATGGCCGTCGCCCTCACGGTGGCGGGTGGCGCGGTCGCGCAGGCTGACGACGACATCGCCTCGCTCAGCGCCGAGCAGATAGCCGACCGCTCACGCGACGCCCTGCTCGGGGTCTCCTCACTGCATCTGAGTGTGCGCGGCGATCTCGACGGGAGCGGCGAGGGGATGAGCGTGGACCTGACGCTCGACCGGGACGGCAACTGCGCGGGCGGCGTCGACATGGGCGACGACGGTTCCGTGGAGATCGTCAAGCGCGCCGACGATGTCTGGCTGAAGCCGGACAAGGCGTTCTGGGAGACCCACGTTCCGACCGGTGGCTCCACCTTCGACACGATCCTCGACGGCCGCTACATGAAGGCGAAGGCCGACGACCCCCGGCTGCTGACGGTCACCGAGATCTGCGATCTGGACACCTACCGCAAGCTGATCACGGACAACGCCGACGCCGCCGGGCGCGGCACCCTGACGAAGGGCCGGGAGACCGAGGTGAACGGCGCGCCCGTCGTCCCGGTGACCCGGGCGCGGGGCGACGAGCGGGTCACGGTGTACGTGGCCACCGAGGGCGAGCCGTACCCGGTGCGGATCACCGTGCGGGGGACGGGCGAGGAGGGGGCGGTGAGCTTCTCCGGATTCGACCGGCCGGTGCCCGCCGAGACCCCGTCGGCGGACGAGACGGTGGATGTGACGGCTCTGCTGGGCCGCAGCGTCAAACCGGTGTGAGTGCGGCAACCGGTGTGAGTGCGGCCCAGCGGAGCGGTGAACTCTAGGGGTAGGCCACCAGGTTGGCGACGTTGGTGCCGGAGTTGGACGGTCCTCCCGCGTTGTTGATGACGTGGTTGATGGTTCCCGTGCCGCCGAGCGAGACGGTCACCATGTTATGGAAGCGCACCCCCGGCGTGTTCGGCGCCTCGAAGGCGCGCTCGGCGACCACGGACGGGTTGGCGCTGAAGAAGCAGTAGCTGCCCAGACCCCACGCCTCGTGGCGGGTGACGGACGGGGAGACCTTGTAGGCGTCGTAGCCACGGGTCGAACCGTTCATCCAGGCCGCCTGGTTGGGCGGGTCGTAGGGCATCTCGTTCTGGAAGAAGTACGTTCGGCCGCCGTTGCCGTTCCAGATGACCTGGTGCTGCTGGTAGTGCTCGACGAACAGGCCGTACATCGTCACGTCGGTGCCGTTGACGATCAGACCGTTGGCGGCGGTGTTGGTGTTCCAGCCGATGCCGCTGCCGTGGTCGCCGCGCCAGAGCCACAGGTGGTCGCCGATGACGTCGGAGCTGTTGACGACCAGGCTCTGGGTGGCCTTGCCGACGGCCGCGCCGCCGATGCGGAAGAAGACGTCGTGCAGCGAGGTCGGGTTGGCGGTGTGCCGGGCACCGGCCCCGGCCTGCCCGACCTGCATCAGCGTCGGGGAGTTGACGGTGCCCGCGTCGATCAGGATCCCGGCGATCTTGACCCCGTCGACGTCGGCGACGTTCAGGGCGGTGATGCCGTTCTCGGGGATGACGGTGGCGAGTCCCAGCCCGAGGACGACCGTGTCGGGGCGGGTGACGTCGATCGTCTGGTCGAGCCGGTAGACCCCCGGCGTGAAGAGCAGGTTCTTGCCCTGCGCGAGCGCCGCGTTGATCTGGGACGCGGTCGCGCCGGGCTTCACGATGAAGAACTGGCTGATGGGCAGCGACTGTCCGGCAGGCGTACCCGAACCCCAGGTGACCCCTTGGGTGTTGGTCCGCAGGGCCGGTACGAAGACCTGGTAGGCGCCGGCCCCGTCCACGTACAGGAAGGGCTTCTCACGGCTCACCGGTGTCTGGGCGACCGTGGTGTAGGGCGGGTTGGGGAAGCTGTTGGCGGGGGCGTTGACGTCGCCGACGAAGACCATGTTCCAGTTGGAGCCGGTCCAGCTGTTCCACTGGCTGTTGCGGGAGAGCCACTGCTGCTGGGTGCCGGAGCGGACCTGGCCGTCGATCTTGGAGTCGGCCATGAAGCCGCCGCTGGACCAGCCGCCGTCGTCGAGCTGGAGGTTGCCGCGCACGTGCATGCGGCGGTAGGGGGCGGCCTGCGAGACGGCCCAACGGTCGGTGCCGGAGGGCGGGTTGACCGAGAGGTTCTCGGCGGAGCGCCAGAAGTTGTGGGTGGCGTTGCCCTGGAACCAGTCGGCCTCCACGTGGACGCCGCCGTTGATGGTGACGTCGTCGGGCGAGAGGCCGAGCCCGGCGACCTGGGTGTAGAAGCCGACGTTGGCGTCGACGTCGTAGCTGCCGGGCTTGAAGAGCAGGGCGTGGCGCTGGGAGCCGAACTGGTTGGTCTCCTGCTGGGCGAAGACCTGGTTGAGCTTGTTCTGGATGGTCGCCCTCGGGGTGGAGGGGTCGAAGACGGAGACGTTGGGGCCGAAGTCGGGGGTACCAGGCGGGTTCGGTACGTCGGCGGCGCCCACCAGGAAGGACTGCGCGGCCGAGCCGTTGCAGGCGTACTGCTGGACGCGGGCGCCGTCGGCGGTGGAGGCGGCCGGGATGTCGAGGCACTTGCCGCTGTTACGGTTCACGAAGTGGAAGGTTCCTCCCGGCTCCTCGACGGGCAGCCACTGCTGGTTGGCGCCGCCGGAGTACGACCAGAGCTGGACGGGCGCGGCGTCGGCCGTGGACACATCGGTCACGTCCCAGCTCTTGGCCGCGTCGTTGCGGTTGTCGACCCGGACGTACCCGCCGCCGACGGACCGGAACTGCCACTGCTGGGCGTTGCTGCCGTTGCACGTGTACTGCTGCACCGCCGTGCCGTCGGCGGTTCCGGCGGCCGCCGCGTCCACACACTTGCCGCTGTGACCGGCCGTCACGGTCGTCCAGCCGGTGGGCAGTTCGGCGGCCTGCGCGGCGGGGGCGGTGGCGACGGCGGTGAACAGGGAGGCCACCAGCCCACCGAGGGCCAGCAGCGGGACGGCGAGGCGCCGGGGTCTGTGCCCGTCGCGGCGCGGGCCGCGGGGTGCGCGATGGCCGGGCATTCTCATATGTGTCTCCGGGGTGGGGGGCGGGGCTTACTTCAGGCCGTGAAGTTAGGCCCGTTCCGTGGACACGTCAAGACTGCGCGTACGGAAAGTGAAGGGGAAAGTGAATCCGGCCGGGCCGCGCGGCACCGGCGCCAACTCCCTTGGCGCAGCGCTCTTTCGGCAAGCCGTCGGCGCGCGGCCAGTGATTCGTACCCACACGAGGGGATGGTCCGGGCCAGGGCCTTGACACCTGGCTCCGTTCACTTCTTCATCACAGGGGGGAACAGCCACTCGACGGACGAACACCGGTCGGCCCGCACTCCCGCCCCGGCCCGCACTCCCGCCCGGTCGACGCCCCGTACGGCAGCCGCCCGAGCCCTCCGCCCGAGCCCTCCGCCCGGGGAACGGTGCGGGCGGGGCCCGGCGGGGCTTCGTCAGGGCTGAGCCGGGCCGGGAAGGCCAGGCAGGGCGGGACGGCTGCGGCGCAGGGCGTCAGTCGGCCAGCGCGGGGATGACCGTGGAACCGTACGCGTCGATGGTCGCCTCGCGCGCGTCGTGCATGTTGTAGAGGGCGAACTGGTCGACGCCCATGTCCCGCAGCGCCCGGAGCTTCTCGACATGGGCCTCGGCGGGTCCCAGCAGACAGAAGCGGTCGACGATCTCGTCGGGGACGAAGGCGGTGTCCGGGTTTCCGGTGCGCCCGTGGTGGCTGTAGTCGTAGCCGGAGCGTTCCGCGATGTACGCGGTGAGCGCCTCGGGCACCAGGCCGGAGTGCTCGCCGTAGCGGGCGACCAGGTCGGCGACGTGGTTGCCGACCATCCCGCCGAACCAGCGGCACTGCTCGCGGGCGTGGCCGAGGTCGTCGCCGACATAGGCGGGGGCGGCGACGCAGATGGTCACGGAGTCCGGGTCCCGGCCGGCGTCGGACGCCGCGTCCCGTACCGCCTTGATCATCCACTCGGTGAGGAAGGGATCGGCGAGCTGGAGGATGAAGCCGTCCGCCTTCTGGCCGGCCAGGGCGAGGGCCTTGGGCCCGTACGCCGCCATCCACACCGGCAGCCGCCCCTCCTTCACCCACGGGATCTGCACCGGCTGCCCGTCGACCGTGGCCTCCCGGCCCTCGGCGAGGTCCCGGATGACGTCGATGGCCTCCCCCAGCCGGGCCAGCGTGTTGGGCCGGCGGCCCGCGACGCGCATGGCGGAGTCGCCGCGCCCGATCCCGCACACCGTGCGGTTGCCGTACATGTCGTTGAGGGTGGCGAACGTGGAGGCGGTCACCTCCCAGGTGCGGGTGCCGGGGTTGGTGACCATCGGGCCCACGATCATCCGGTCGGTGTGCTCCAGGATGCGGCTGTAGATGACGAACGGCTCCTGCCAGAGCACCGCCGAGTCGAAGGTCCAGCCGTAGCGGAAGCCGTTGCGCTCGGCGCGGCGCATCAGGCCGACGACGGCGGAGGCGGGCGGGTCGGTCTGCAGGACGAGTCCGAAGTCCATGGCGGGATCTCCTAGTCCAGGTGCTGACACGTGGCGCGGGGGTTCACGGCGTGGCCGGTGGCGTCCGTCCGTCGACGGCGGGCTCGCCGGGTGCGAGCACGGCCTCGGCCCGGTCGGGTGACGCGTGTGCCGGGGAGCCGGCGCGCGCCGGCCAAGGCTCCGGGGCATCGCACGTGGGCCGGTGATGCGCTCCGGAAGATCCTTCCACATCAAGCCGTGACCGGCCCTGTACGACGAGGCCCCGGACGCGAGTCGCGGGGGAACAATTCTGGTCCGCATCTCAGGATTTGGGAAGTGGCCGTTCCCACAGGGTCCCTGATCGTCCGTCAGCACGGGTGGCGTCGGGCGCCGGGGCCGTCCGCGGCGACCGGCGGTGAACTACCAGGTGGGGCCGTCGCCTGACGGGTTATATGCTCCTCCGGAAATTCTCATATGATCTTCATTATCCGGGGGGTTTGTGAACATGAGGGCGCGTGCGCGAGGACACGGCGTCGCGGGATCCGTAGCCGGTTCGCCCGGCGCCCGGCTCCTGGCGGGGCTCGTTCCCGTCACGACAACGGCGGTACGGGCAGCGCGGGCCACGACGGACGAGGCCGCCCTTGCCGGGGCGAAGCCGCGCCGCTCCTGGTTACGCTTCCCTGCCGCGATGCCCGGAACGGCCTGAGCTCCGTCCCCTCTCCCGTTCTCCGCGACCCCATGCCGTGCGGTGCGTCCAACCCTGGACCGGACTCAGCGCGGTGCCCCGGACGAGATCCCTTTTCCCATCCCTTCCCATGTGCCGCGACCGTGCCCGCCGGGGTGCCGCCGCGGCCGGACGACGAGGACTCCAAGAACCCGTGTCTCGAACATCCAGACCACCCCTGCTCAGGACAGCCCGAAGAAACGTCGCGCTGCTGCTGTCGGCCGTCATGGTGGGCACGCTCCTCCAGGCCGGCGCGGCATCGGCCCTGTCCCAGGACGACTTCGCCCTGCCGGGCGTGCCCTCGGCCGAGAAGCCGGTGAAGGGCAGCGACCTCTTCCGCGGCGAGGCCCGCACCACCGCCAAGGGACCACGGACGCCCGGCGGGAAGCCGAAGGCCGCCTGGCCCCAGGAGGGCGCACCGCTGGTCGCCGTCGCCGCACCTCCCGCTGAGGGCCGCGCCCCGTCCACCACGGCGGACGGGACCGGGCCGGTGGCCTCGGCACCCCCGGGCTCCCTCACCACGTCGGCGGCCTCGGCACCCCTGGCCCCCTTGACCGCACCGCGGTCGGCGCCGGTGGCCGCCGCCCGTACCGCCGACGACCGGCAGGCGACGGGCGTCCGGGCCCGGGTGCTCGGCCCCACGGCCGCCCGGAGCGCCGGTGTCGACGGGGTGCTCTTCACCCTCGACGGCACCGGGAACACCGCGGAGAGCGCCGACCGCAGCGCCCGCGTCGACGCCTCCCTGAACTACGCGTCCTTCGCGGAGGCCTTCGGCGGCGGCTTCGGCTCACGCCTGACCCTGGTCGAGCTGCCCGCCTGTGTGCTGGAGACCCCCGGCAAGGCGGAGTGCCGTACGACGAAGCCCGTCCCCACGGTCAACGACACCGAGCGCAAGACCCTGACCGCGTCCTCCGTCGCCCTGCGTTCCTCGGCTCCGACGGTCCTGGCCGCCGTCGCCGCGGAGACGGCGGGCACCGGCGACTACACGGCCACCCCGCTCTCCCCGTCCGCCACCTGGGACACCAACCTCAACACCGGTGACTTCACCTGGTCCTACGACATCCCGGTCCCGGACGTCCCGGGCGGGCTGACCCCGAACGTCGGGCTGTCGTACTCCTCGGCCCTCATCGACGGTCAGACCGGCACCACCAACAACCAGGCCTCCTGGGTGGGCGACGGGTTCAACCTGTGGTCGGGACACATCGAGCGCCGCTACAAGGCCTGCTACGACGACGGCGTCAAGAACGCCGACGGCAACAAGCCCGGTGACCTGTGCTGGGGCTACGACAACGCCTTCATCACCTTCAACGGCAAGGGCGGGGAACTCGTCCCGGTCGGCGACGACGAGTTCCGGCTCAAGCAGGACGACGGTACGCGGATCGAGCGGCTGCGCTCCACCGACCGGGGCAACGGCGACAACGACGGCGAATACTGGCTCCTGACCGACACCGACGGGGTGCGCTACTACTTCGGCCACAACCGGCTGCCCGGCTGGTCCAGCGGCAAGGAGACCACCGACTCCACCTGGACGGTCCCGGTCTTCGGCAACAACGCCGGGGAGCCCTGCCACAAGGCGGCCTTCGCCGACTCCTGGTGCCAGCAGGGCTGGCGCTGGAACCTCGACTACGTCGTCGACCCGCACGGCAACGCCGTCGCCTACTACTACGACAAGGAGACCAACTCCTACGGCCGCAACCTCAAGGCCAAGGACAACACCCCCTATGTCCGGGGCGGTTCGCTGGACCGCATCGAGTACGGCCTCAAGGGCGACTCCGCGTACGGGGCCAAGGCCCTGGCCAAGGTGGACTTCACGACCTCCGAGCGCTGTCTGCCGGACGCCGGCACCACCTGCGCGTCGATCGACAAGGACCCCTTCCACTGGTACGACACGCCCTGGGACCTGAACTGCGCCACGGGCAAGGAGTGCGACAAGGGCCGCCTGTCCCCTGTCTTCTTCACCCGTGACCGGCTGACCCGGGTCACCACCCAGGTCCTGAAGAACGACGCCTACACCGCCGTCGACTCCTGGAAGCTGGAGCACCGCTGGGGCCAGGCCGACGTCGACTACCAGCTGCTCCTGGACTCCGTCCAGCACACCGGCCACACCGCCACCCCGGCGATCACCCTGCCGAAGACCACGTTCGCCTACACCCAGCGGGCCAACCGGCTCGACCGGACCGGCGACGGCTACGCGCCGTTCATCAAGTCCCGGCTGTCCACGGTCGCCGACGAGTACGGCGGCCAGGTCGACATCAACTACTCGGAGCCCGTCTGCTCCTGGAACGCCCTGCCGACCCCGGAGAAGAACGGCACCCGCTGCTTCCCCCAGTTCATCGGGGGCGACGCCGACGCCGCACCGGAACGCCAGTGGTTCAACAAGTACGTCGTCACCTCCACGACGCAGACCGACCGCACCGGAGGCGCCCCGGACGCGGTGACGCGCTACGAGTACCTGGGCGACGCCGCCTGGCACTACGCCGACGACGACGGCCTGACGAAGGAGAAGCACAAGACCTGGTCCCAGTGGCGGGGCTACGGCCAGGTGCGGAAGCTGACCGGCGGCCAGGGCGGGGCATCGGCCCTCAGGACGCAGGAGGACACCTACTTCCTGCGGGGCATGCACGGGGACCGTTCCGCCCCCTCCGGCGGGACGAAGAGCGTCTCGGTGCCCCTGGGCAGCGGTGAGGGCGACGCCCTCACCGACCACGAGTCGACGGCCGGCTTCGCCTACAAGACCGTCGCCTTCTCCGAGGCGGGCGGCAAGGTGCTGTCCAAGACGGTGAACCGGCCCTGGCACCACGAGACGGGCCGCAAGGTACGCGACTGGGGCACCCTCACCTCCAACCTGACCGGCACCTCCCGCTCCACCTCCTGGACCTCCCTGGACGGCGGCGCGGGCAGCTCGTGGTCCACGACCGAGGTGAACACCACCCACGACACCGTGGCGGGCCGGGTCACCCAGGTCCACGACCGGGGCGACACGGCGACCCCCTCCGACGACCGGTGCACCCGTACCACGTACGCCACCAACACGAGCGCCAACATCCTCACCCTCCCCGCGCGGGAGGAGACCGTCGTCGGGGCGTGCTCCGCCACCCCCGACCGGTCCAAGGACGTGGTCTCCGACATCCGCACCGCGTACGACGGCGGCGCGTACGGCGCCGCTCCCACCAAGGGCGACGCCACGGCCTCGGCCACGCTGAAGAGCCACGACGGCACCAAGGCCCTCTACCTGGAAGCCACGGCTGCCTTCGACTCCTACGGCCGGCGGCTGAGCACCACCGACCTGACCGCGGACCTCACGGTCACCGGAACGGGCAGCCCCGTCCGCACACCCCGCACCGACGGGCGGACGACGACCACCGCGTACAGCCCGGCGACCGGCTTCCCCACGAAGGTCACCGAGACGACACCGCCCGCCAAGACGGGCACGGCGTCGACGGCACAGAGCGCGGTGACCGAGTTCGAGCCCCTGCGCGGTCAGCCGACCGCGCAGATCGACCTCAACGGCAACCGGTCGGATCTCTCCTACGACGCGCTGGGCCGCATCGGCAGGATCTGGCTCGCCGACCGGCAGACCAGCCAGACGCCGAGCTACGCCTTCGACTACTACATCGACGAGGGCAAGCCCGTCGCGATCCGCACCCGGACGCTCGACAACAAGGGCGGGCAGCTCTCCTCGTACGTCATCCACGACGGGTTCATGCGGGAGCGCCAGACCCAGTCGCCGGGCCCGGACGGCGGCCGCGTCCTCACGGACGTCTTCTACGACGAGCGCGGCCTGACGTCCAAGACCTTCGCCCCGTACTACAACGACCAGGAGCCGCCCGGCCGGGGCCTGTTCAAGCCCGCCGACGCGCTCTCCGTGGAGACCCAGACGCGGTACGTCCACGACGGTCTGGGCCGGACGACCGAGACCCGCGACATCGCCGGCAACGGTGACGGCGGCGCCGTCCTCGGGGTCACCAGGAAGATCTACGGCGGCGACCGCACCACCGTCGTCCCGCCGGAGGGCGGGACCACCACGACCGCGGTCGCGAACGCGCGGGGCCAGATCACCGAGGTCCGCCAGCACCGCACCCGCGGCGCCGACGCCGCCTTCGACGCCCTCCGGTACGCGTACACGCCCAAGGGCGAACTCGAGAAGGTCACCGACGCCGCGGGCAACTCCTGGTCCTACTCCTACGACCAGCGCGGGCGTGAGACGCGTTCGGTGGACCCCGACCGGGGCGCCACCGAGCGGAAGTTCGACGACCGCGGACAGCTGATCAGCACCCAGGACGCCCGGGGCACCGTCCTGGCCCACGTCTACGACGGCCTCGGCCGCCAGACCGAGCTGCGCGAGGGGTCCGCCACGGGCGCCCTGCGCGCGGCGTGGACGTACGACACGGTCAGCGGCGCCAAGGGGCAGCTCGCCGAGTCCACCCGTTACGTGGACGGGGTCGCGTACACCTCCAAGGTCACCCAGTACGACCGCCTGTACCGGCCGGTCAGGACCGCCGTGGTGATCCCCTCGGAGGAGGGCGACCTCGCGGGCACGTACCAGAGCGGAGCGACCTATCTCCCCTCGGGGCTTCCGGGCTCCGTGAGCTACTCGGCGGCGGGCTCGCTGCCCGGCGGCAGCCAGAACGTCAGCTACGAGCCGGACACCCTGCGGCCCGTGGGAGTGTTCGGTGACGGCTTCACGTCCGAGACCGTCTACTCCTCCACCGGCAAACCGCTCCAGTACCGGATGCGCGGCACCGCCGCCGGCTCCAAGCCGGTGCAGGTGACCAACACCTACGAGTGGGGCACCCAGCGGCTCGCGACCTCGCGGGTGGACCGTCAGGACGTGGCGGGCGTCGACCGGTTCAACACCTACCGGTACGACGACCTGGGCAACATCCTGTCCGTCTCGGACACCTCCCGGTCCGGAACCGACACGCAGTGCTTCCGCCACGACCACCTCCAGCGGCTGACCGAAGCGTGGGCCGAGGGCGACAAGACGTGCTCGGATGCACCGAGCGGGGGCGTGCTGGGCGGCCCGGCGCCGTACTGGAACTCCTACACCTACGACAAGACGGGCAACCGCCTCACCGAGACCCTGCACGACCCGGCGGGCGACAGCGCCAAGGACACCCTGCGGACCTACAGCTACCCGCCCGCGGGCGGCGACGCCCCGCACGGCCTGACGTCGGTCTCCACCCGGCTGCCCGACGGCAGCACGACCGAGGACGCCTACACCTACGACGCGACCGGCAACACCACCGGCCGTCCCGGCAACACCGCGGACCAGGAGCTGGAGTGGGACGCCGAGGGGCGTCTGGCGAAGGTCACCGAACCCTCGGCGGGCGGTGCGCCCCAGGTCACCGAGTACCTGTACGACGCCCAGGGCGAGCGCCTCATCGGCCGCACCGGCTCGAGGACGACGCTCTACCTCGGCCACAGCGAGGTCACCCTCGACCAGGGGGCCGCGAAGGCGAAGGCCGTCCGCTACGCCTCGCTGGGCGGCGGGAACCAGGCCGTCAGGAACGACGACGGCTCCGTCGCGTTCACTCTCGCCGACCACCAGGGCACCGGGCTGCTCGCCGTCGACGCCGCCACCCAGGCGCTGACGCAGCGACGCACCCTGCCCTTCGGTGGTCAACGGGGCGCGAGCGGCGCGTGGCCGGGCGTCAAGGGGTTCGTCGGCGGCACCGACGACACCGCGGACACCGGGCTGACCCACCTCGGCGCACGTGAGTACGACCCGTCGACGGGCCGCTTCCTGAGCGTCGACCCGATCATGGACCTCACGGACTCGCAGCAGCTCAACGGCTACGCGTACGCCGAGAACTCACCGGTCACCTTCAGCGACAGCACCGGCCAGTGGAAGTGGCTGGACAACCTCGCCTCCAACGCCAAGAAGGCCGCCAAGGGCTTCAAGAACGGTGTCGTCGACGGCTACTACGACGTGGCCGAGAGCGTCTACACGTTCACCGACCGGATGGGCTGGACGGAGGGCAACGCCCAGAAGATCAAGAACGACCGCGCCGGCAAGGGCCCGATCAGCCTCTACAAGACCGTTCGCGGTCCGGACCAGAGCGGCGCCTGGTACAAGATCGCCTACTGGGTCGGCAAGTTCGTCTCCCCGTTCCTCCCCGGAGGCGGGGCGATCGGCTCCGGTGCCCGCGCGGCGGCCAAACCGGGCAGCGTCTCACGGGTCATCCGCGGCGCGATGTCCCGGCTCTCCTCCGGCACGGTGAAGAGGGCGGAGCCACAGGCGGCGCCGAGGTTCCGCTCCGTACCCAACGTCAGCAACCGGGGCGTCGGGGGCAAGAGCGCCCCGGCGCTGGACATACAGAGGGCTCCGTCGAACTGGACACACACCGGCCAGATGGAGAGCGCCTCGTCCCAGGTGGTCGATTTCGCGCTCAAGCACGCCTCGAAGCGGAAGAAGGACAAGAGCTACGTGGGCGGCTACCACATCGAGACGGGTGACGTGGCGCTGGCACAGTCCGGCGGCTGCAAGCCCGGCCTCAGCTTCTGCGCCGAGGGCAACGTGGTGCGCGCCCTCGGAGGCGACCCGGCCAAGGTGCGGTTCACGATCGCGTACACGGTAAAGTTCGACACGGGCGTGCGTGTGGCCGAGGTCAAGCCGGTCTGCGGCCCGTGCCAGATCGACTTCCCGTACCCGTCGCAGTTCCCACCCGGCGTCCAGGCGGAAAAGGGTGGTCTCTGGGGAGAGCTGGGGCACTGAGGGGATGAGATCCATGAACACCATGGAGTTGGAGATCGGCCTGTACGACTGGGCGGCTCTGCCCTGCCGTAGCTGCGCGAACGCGGCACACGTCCCCGGCGAACTGCTGCGGATGGCACGCGCGCGGACGCGTGAGGAGGCCAGGCCGAGGGACATCGAGTTCCACGTGCTGCAGGAGAGCTGGGCGACCGCGACCGTCGTCCCCGTCGCCCGGGTGCTGATGGCCGGGATGGCGGACCGCGGTGTCGCGCCGGTGGCCCGGAACCAGTTCCTGGACCTGCTCTCGTCGTTCGTCTTCGTGGACGATGACGAGCTCGCCGATGCGTGCAAGGACGCGGTGCGGGCCGGAACCTGGTCTCTGTACGAGGAGATCCTGTCCGGCGACTCCAAGGGCAGCGCTCTCCTGGCCTACTGGCTCGTGAAGGAAGTGGAGACCACACCGGCCCGCGTGGAGCGACTCCTCGCGACGGCGCGGCATCTGCTGCCGGAGAACCTGTACGAGGACTGACCGGCCGACGGACAGAGCGACGGGCAGGACCTCACGCCGATACGGCGGGGGTCCTGCCCTTTTCCGTCGTCCGGTTCGCGTACACCGCGTGGACCGAGGGCGCCGCCCTGGAACGGTTCATGGAGCTCTCCGGGGCAGGGGGAACTCAAGGACTGCCCCGCTCGGCCTGCCCCGCCCCGCCCTGCCTCGCCTCGCCTCGCCAATGTGCGGCGTGCGCCCCAGGGGTTGAGGCATGCGAACCCTCCCACCTGCGTGATCTTTCCGACGCCGGACAGTTACGTAACCGAGCCCTCCCTTCGCGCAACCTTTCCGAACTATGCCCAACGTCACTGCTCCGGTCGGAACTTGGTGAAGCTATGTCTGACTCACCGCGTTGACCTGGTCTTTTGTGAAGCTGTTTGCTGCCTGCACGATCTTTGAACAAGTTGTGGGTGAGTTATGGCGAAGTTATGGTCCCGACCTCAGGGGGGGGAGCGGGTCGCGAACAGCGAGTCCCACGACGTGCGGGAGTGGAACCATCCGGCCCTGGTCCATGACGCGTTCGCGAAGCAGGCCCGGCCGGCTGTGGGTGAACGGCTTCCGGGGTGGCTGCTCCCCGGCGTCATCGACGACGTCCGGGCCTCCCAGGGCGCCCTGACCGGCCGTCACGTGGAGGAGCCGACACGTCGGTTCCTCGACCTGCCCACTGAGATCCCTGCCTGACCCTGACCTCGCGGGCCTAAGGACCTCTCCGTGTCCCTGGCCCGCGTCCCTTTGTCCGTTTGATTGGTCCGGGCGCCACCGAGCGGCCCCTTCATGATCTGGATGAGCATGTCCATACCTGCAACACCCCGTCGCAGAGGCGGGTTCCTACGGCCGACGGTCACCACACTGTCGACCGCCCTGATCGCGTCGTTGCTGCAGTTCGCGGCGGCCCCCGCAGCCGTGGCCACCGATGGCCTGCGCGGCCTGCCGAGCGCGGAGAAGCCCGTCAAGGGCGCCGCCTCCCAGCGCGTGAAGCCCCGCACCCTCCATGAGGGCTCGCGGACTCCGACCCGCGAGCCGCGCTCCACCTCGCCCGCCCCGGCGCACGAGAGGGTGCGGCTCGGCGACTCGGCCAGGCCGGTACGGGCCGAGAAGGTGCCCCTCACGGTGGGCGCGGCCCATGGCAGCAACGGCAAGGCCGCCAAGATGGCGGCTCCGGACGCGGTGGACGTACAGCTGCTGAGCGCCCAGGGGGCCCACGCCGCACACGCCGACGGTGTGGTGTTCACGCTCCGGCCCCAGCAGGCGGGCAGGACGGGCAGGAGCACCGGCGACACCGAGAAGCAGCACGTTTCGGTAGAAGTCGACTACAAGCAGTTCAGCGAGCAGTACGGCGGCTCCTACGGGTCCCGCCTGCGCCTGGTGCAGTTGCCGGCCTGCGCGCTGGACGGCGACAAGGGCGCCAAGTGCCGGAAGGCCAGCCCGGTCGCCGCGGTCAACGATACGGACGCGGCCACGCTGACGGCGGGTGTCGTCGCCCTCGATGCCACTCAGCCCACCGTGCTGGCGCTCACCGCCGCCGCCCAAGGCGACACCGGCACCTACCAGGCGACCTCTCTTTCACCCTCGTCGTCGTGGACCACGCAACTCAACACCGGTGACTTCACCTGGCAGTACCCGATGCCGGCTCCCGAGGTGCCCGGCGCCCTGTCGCCGACCGTCGGACTGAACTACTCGGCCCAGAGCATCGACGGCCGCACCACCGCCACGAACAACCAGAGTTCGTGGATCGGTGACGGCTTCGAGTACGCGCCGGGCTTCATCGAGCGCCGCTACAAGCCCTGTGCGGATGACGGCGTGAAGAACAGCGACGGCTCCAAGCCCGGCGATCTGTGCTGGGGCTACGACAACGCGTTCCTCACGTACAACGGCAGCTCCAGCGAACTCGTCCCGACCGGCGCGAACAGCTTCAAGCTGAAGAACGACGACGGCACCAAGATCGACAGGCTGCACAACACCGCGCTGGCCAACGGCGACAACGACGGCGAGCACTGGCGGCTGACCTCCCCGGACGGCACCCGCTACTACTTCGGCTACAACCGGCCCTCCGGCTGGGCCGCGGGCAAGGAGGAGACGAACTCGTCCTGGACCGTCCCGGTGTTCGGCAACAACGCCGGCGAGCCCTGCAACAAGGCCACGTTCGCGGAGTCCTGGTGCCAGCAGACCTGGCGCTGGAACCTGGATGCCGTCATCGACCCGCACGGCAACCTGATGTCGTACTACTACGGCAAGGAGACCAACTCCTACGGCCGTAACCTCAAGGCCGCCGACGACACGCCCTACACGCGCGGCGGCTACCTCAAGCGCATCGAGTACGGACTGCGCGGCGACTTCTTCACCAAGCCCGCCGCCAAGGTCCTGTTCACCAACAGTGAGCGCTGCCTGCCCGAAACCGGCGTGACCTGCGCCGAGGACACCATCGGCGACAAGGCCTCGTACTGGTACGACACCCCCTGGGACCTGAACTGCAAGGCCGGCACGGAGTGCAAGGATGCCCGCACCGCGCCGAGTTTCTGGACGCGGAAGCGACTGACCGAGGTGACCACGCAGGTCCAGCAGCCCAACGGGACCTTCCACAACACGGACTCCTGGAAGCTCAACCATCGCTGGGGCATGGCCGACACCGACTACCAGCTGCTCCTGGACAGCATCCAGCACACCGGCTCCGGCACCTCCGCACCCATCACGCTGCCGAAAACCACCCTGGCCTATACGCAGTTGGCCAACCGGCTCGACAAGACCGGTGACGGGTACGCCCCGTTCATCAAGGCCCGCCTCTCCTCCATCGCGGACGAGACGG
This sequence comes from Streptomyces sp. NPDC007346, assembly GCF_040703535.1. Lineage (NCBI taxonomy): Bacteria > Bacillati > Actinomycetota > Actinomycetes > Kitasatosporales > Streptomycetaceae > Streptomyces > Streptomyces sp. NPDC007346. Next base: position 15,165 of record NZ_JBEYKR010000074.1, on the reverse strand, counting down.
GTGGCCAGACCGACATCACGTACTCGGCGCCGGTCTGTGACGCGGCCAACCTGCCCACGCCGCAGACGAACACCACCCGCTGTTTCCCGCAGTTCTACGGCGGCGGGTTCAACGAAGACCCGGTCATCCACTGGTTCAACAAGTACGTCACCACCTCGGTCGTCGACACCGACCGCACCGGCGGAGCCCCCGACCAGGTCACCCGCTACACGTACCTGGACGGCGCGGCCTGGCATTGGGACGACGACGGGCTGACCAAGGACAAGCAACGCACCTGGTCCCAGTGGCGCGGCTACGGGCACGTCCGCGTCCGCACCGGTGGTGAGGGTGGCGACAGCGCCCTGAGGAGCCAGGAAGAGCACTACTTCCTGCGCGGCATGCACGGCGACCGCAAGGACACGGCCGGCGACACCACCAAGAGCGTCACCGTCACTCTCGGCACCGGCGAAGGCGCCGCGATCACCGATCACGACGCCTGGGCCGGCTTCGAGTACAAGCAGGTCACCTACGACGCCCCGGGCGGGAAGATCCTCGCCCGCACGGTGAACCGTCCCTGGCGTCACGAGACCGCGTCCAAGACGCGCTCCTGGGGCACCATCGCCGCCCACTACACCGGCGTCGCCCACGCCAAGACCTTCAACAGTCTCGACCAGGGCGCGGGCGCGAAGTGGCGCACCACATCGACCGAGACGACCTTCGACAACGCCACCGGGCGTGCCGTACAGGCGAACAATTTCGGCGACGACTCCACGGCCGCCGACAACGAGTGCACCCGCACCACGTACGCCACCAACACGGATCTCAACATCCTCGGCCTGACGTCGCGTGTGGAGACGGTCGCAGGATCCTGCTCGGACACGCCGGACCGGTCCGAGGACGTCATCTCCGACGTGCGCACCGCGTACGACGGCAAGGCCTACGGCGCCGCCCCGACCAAGGGCGACGCCACCGCCACCGCGATCCTCAAGTCGCACGACGGCACCAAGGCCACCTATCTGGAGACGGGCGCCACCTTCGACGCCTACGGCCGTGAGCTGACCACCACGGACCTCACCGCCACCGTCACCGTGACCGGTACGGGTGATCCGGTGCGCACGCCGCGCAGCGACGGCCGCACCACCACGACCGCCTACACCCCGGCCACCGGACGGCCCACCCAGATCACGTCGACCACTCCGCCGGCCACGGCCGGTGCCGCCGCCACGGCTCAGACCAAGACGCTGAACCTGGATCCGGTGCGCGGCCTGGTCACCAAGGAGACGGACACCAACGGCCAGGTCACCGAGTTCGCCTTCGACGCGCTGGGCCGCTCCACCAAGGTCTGGCTCGCCGACCGACGCAACACCCAGACCCCGAGCTTCGAGTTCTCCTACACCGTCGTCGAGGGCAAGCCCGCCGCGGTGACCACCAAGAAGCTCAACAACAACGGCGGACAGATCGCGAGCACCGTCATCTACGACGGCCAGTTGCGCGAACGCCAGACCCAGGAGCCCGGTCCTGACGGCGGGCGCATCCTGTCCGACGTCTTCTACGACGAACAGGGCCAGGCCACCAAGACGTTCGCCCCCTACTACACCACCGGCGCCCCGGGCACGGTCTTGTTCAAGCCCGAGGACGCCCTGTCCGTCGAGACGCAGACCCGCACCACCTACGACGGCCTCGAGCGTCCCGTCGAGGTCAAGCAGATCGCCGGCAACGGCGACGGCGGCACAGTCCTGGAGACCACCAGGACCGTCTACGGCGGTGACCGCACCACGGTCATCCCGCCCGTCGGCGGCATCGCCACCACCACCCTGACCAACACCCGCGGCCAGATGACGGAGCTGCGCCGGCACCACACGCGCAGCGCGGACAGCGCCTACGACACGACGAAGTACGAGTACGACGTCCGGGGCAACCTGACGAAGGTCACCGACCCGGTGGGCAACATCTGGTCCTACTCCTTCGACCAGATGGGCCGCCAGACCCGCGCCCAGGATCCGGCCAAGGGCACGAGCACCAGCGAGTACGACGACCGCGGGCAGCTGACGTCCACCGAGGACGCGCGCGGCACGAAGTTCGCCCACATCTACGACAACCTGGGCCGCAGAACGGAGCTCCGTCAGGACTCGGCCACCGGCCCGCTGCGATCGGAGTGGGTCTACGACACCGTCACCGGGGCCAAGGGCCACCTCGCCAGGTCCACCCGTTACGAGAACGGCGAGGCCTACACCAGCCAGGTCACCGCTTACGACCGGCTGTACCGGGCCTCCCGTACCGCAGTGGTCATTCCGTCCGGCGAAGGGGCCCTGGCGGGGACCTACCAGGCCGGCACCAGCTTCAAGCCCTCCGGCCTGGTCGCGGGAGTGAGCTACTCTGCGGCCGGTGCGCTGCCCGGCGGCGGCGTCAACTACGGCTACGAGGACGAGACCCTCCGTCCGATCAGCGTGTTCGGGCAGGGCATGAGCACCTCGGTGTCCTACAGCCTCACCGGCAAGCCCCTCCAGTACACGATGGGGCTGACGGACGGAGGCGACAAGACACAGGTCACCAACACCTACCAGTGGGGCACCCAGCGCCTGGCCACCAGCCGCGTCGACCGACAGGAACAGAGCGGCGTCGACCGCAACGTCACCTACCGCTACGACGAAGCGGGCAACATCCTCTCCCAGAGCGATGTCTCCCGCACCGGCACCGACAACCAGTGCTACACCTACGACCACCTGCGCCGCGTCACCGAGGCCTGGACCGCCAGGACCACGACCTGCGCCGCCGAGCCCAGCGGCTGACCTCGGCGGCCCGGCTCCCTACTGGCACTCCTACACCTACGACAAGGCGGGCAACCGCCTCACCGAGACCCGCCACGACACCGGCGGCAACACCGCCGGGGACACCAAGCGCACCTACGCCTACACCCCGCCCGGCACGACGGACGCCAACCAGCTCACCGGCATCATCACCACCAAGGGGGCTGACACGTCGACGGCCTCGTACGGATACGACACGGCCGGGAACACCACCACGCGCCCCGGACAGCAGCTGACCTGGGACGCGGAAGGCCATGTGGCCACCGTCACCGAGGGCACCAGCACCACCAGCTACCTCTACGACGCAGACGGCAACCGCCTCATCAGCCGGGAACCGTCCAAGACCACCCTGCACCTCGGCCACACCGAGATCACCCTCGACAAGGGAGCCACCACCACCAAGGCCACCCGCTACATGGCACTGGGCGGCGGCAACCAGGCGATCCGCAACAACGACGGCACCTTCGCCTTCACCCTCGCCGACCACCAAGGCACCGCCGGGCTCTCCGTCGACGCGGACGACCTCGCCCTCTCCCAGCGCCGCAACCTCCCCTTCGGAGGCAGCCGTGGCACGGACAGCGGCACCTGGCCCGGCACCAAGGGCTTCGTCGGCGGCACCGACGACACCGGCACCACCGGCCTCGTCCACCTCGGAGCCCGCGAGTACGACCCGGCCATCGGCCGCTTCATCTCCGTCGACCACGTCCTCGACGTGACCGACTCCCAGCAGATGAACGGCTACAACTACGCCAACAACAGCCCCGTCACCCTCTCGGACCCCGACGGCCTACGCCCCATCGGCCCCACCGACAGCATCCGCGGCGACGAGGAATACGCCCGCAAGAACCACGGCTCCCAGTGGACCAACAACGGCCACGGCTGGTACTGGAAGAACGTCCAGCAGACCAAGATCAAGGGCCACGGAACCGTCACCGTCACCACCTACATCGGCCGCAGCACGAAGAACCACCCCGCCCCACGCGGCTCGGTGACCTTCAAGGCCATCAAGCCGAAGCCCAAGGAAGTCACCGTACGTCCGTACATGGGCGGCGGCGCGTTCGGTCCCCCCATCACCTACACGCCGACCCCGCTCAAGACCTGGCAGAAGATCGTCCTCGGCATCGCCGTCGGCGTGTACGCCGGCGTCGTCCTGGCCCCCGTGGCCGCCGCGGTCGGACCTGAGATCGCGGCCGCGTGCCTCGCTAACCCTTCGGGATGCGCGACAGTTGCGGCGGAATTCGGAACCGGCGGAGCAGCTGGCGGCAGTATGCCGTCGGGGGCCGCCAACGCGGCGACTGCCCCTCGGCTGGCCAAGCAGCTGAAGTATGAATCTGACGCCGCCGCCAGCTCCATGTTCACGAAGAGTGGCGACCTCACTGCGGAAACGATCGCGCGGTCCACGAAAATTCAGGAGGGCACCCAAATGGGTAACGCTCACCTGAAGAAATACTTCGAGAGTCACGGAGGTGCCGAACAATGGGGAAAGTATGGCACTCCGCGGGTCAACACTCCCGGAGGTGAAGGGACGTTTGACATCCACTTCTACAGGAACCACGTGACGGGAGAAGTATACTATTACGACTACAAAGTAAAGTTCGGCGGAGGAAAAAGGAAATGAGAGTTCGCTACACGGCACCCCGTGATACATCTCCACCTGTTCCTGAGGATGGCAGATATCACCTCACTCACGGTGCAGAATATGCGGTACTCGAAATGCACGTTCGCAGCGATGGCTCATCTTCGCTCCGGATCGAAAGTTCCACCGATGCTCTTGCCGGCCTCTACAGTGGAAAATTCTTTGAGCAGGTATCTGACGTGATCCCTGTTCAGTGGATTATCGACTTCCGCACTCAGGGTGGGTTGAGCATGGGTCCCAGGGATTGGATCTCAGGAGACTTCTGGGAGCGCATGATGGAACGCGACCCGGAAGCAGAGACCGAATACGTGATGATGCGCGATGCGATCCTGCATCAGGACCCGGTTACCTAGTTCGCGCGACGGGTACGGCGGCTCGGCAGGATGCCCTACCTCTGAGTCGCCCTACCCCACCTCACGATTCACATCCTTTACGATGACTTTCGAGTGCTTGAGGACCCGGAAGCCTTGCTAGGGGAAGTTCTCCAGAACAACGGGAGGTGCAGGCCATGCGACGGTTGGCCGACCTCATGGATCCCTTGGTCGAGTCAGGGCAAGGATCTGGGTGAAAATGTCAGATGGATTCATTCGATGGTATCGCGAGCTGGGCGCAGAGTCTGTATTCGTGGATCAGGTGGCCACATTCGAGAGAAGTGGCGTCACCTTGGCTCATCCTGACAGTGGTGTAATGTCGGTGATCAACGTTGACGGAGATGACGTTGGCATCGATTTCGAAACACTCGAAATGATCCTCGGCATCAGGGTTCCATCCGTCACCATCAACTGGTGGGTCTCGCCCGGTTCAAACGTCGTCAGCGAATATTCATATGAGCCTCTAGGCTGCGAAATCCAGACATTCTGGCTGGATGGCATGACCGGTGCCGAAGTGGAATCGTTCAGCTCGGCGGTCATTGCGGTCATGGATTCGGTGGCCCCGCCCACGCGCGCGCTAGTGTGCGACTACCGGGGGATCACTGATGCCGGCGCATGGGACTCTCTGATGCTCTACGGAGGGAACGAGGTCCCGGGAGTCGTGGATGATCTACTCGCAGCCCCGGGTCTTACTAGGCGCATTCTTGCCCATTCATCATCCCTTCGCGCTGAACGAGAAGGTGAGACGCTGACCAGATTGGTGCGCCGCGAGTAGTGGGGGTTCCTGGTGCCGTCATCGTCGGATGACGGCACCAGGCGCGGCTACGCGTGAAAAGACGAGCTGACGGTGGAGGCCATCGCCTGCTCCAGGTAGATCAACGATGGACGTCATGTGTCAGTACCTGCAAGAGCAACATTGCGGCGTGCGCGGGGGATGGGTGCGTTGCCGCGAGAGGCATGGTGGTCACGTATTCAGCGCGACCACCAACGGTGGGCACTTGCCCGTGGATTCTGTCTCCGGAAGCATGGGCTTCTACACCACGGTTCGCCCTAGCGCAGCACGAGCCGAACCGGCTATGGCTCCTGGGAAGCCGGCAAGGCGGACGAAATCAAAGCGTTCACTTTTCATGGAAAAGGTTGGGATTCGATTCTGATCGCCATTGCAACAATAGGGTAAGCTACCACGATGGAGCTGCACTTTACAGGCTTGCGGAGAATTCCGGATGAAGAGCTAGCGTCGAAGGAAATCCGATATTTGGCGCTGGTGCAGGTTGACCTCATGGCGCTGTATCGCCGCTGGGGTCGACCCGACGTCGGGGTGGACGATTTGGCCGAGTGGTTGTGCTTCGCCTTCGCGTTGCCCAACGGGGGCAAGTTCACCTTGCAGCGGGAGGCTTACCATCCGCCTACGCCCGGATTCCTCCTCAGCGTGACCCAGGAACTCTTCTGCGCAGAAGCAGCGGAGCAGGTGATTGGAGCGCTTGACATCCCCGGCGCGTTCGCGGTCGAGTTGAGCACCGAGGTGGAAAACTAACGACCACGTGCACGGTCAGCGGTGAGATACCGAAGGGCAGGCCGGATCCTGGCTCGGCAGACGTGCAGCCCTCAGCTACTGAGGTTGAACTCGGGATGTCGTGCTGCTGGTCAGGCCGGTCTCGGCGAGACAGCTCTCTATGAGGTGGCTGCGGTACTGGATGTGCCGTAGGCCGCGCCGGACGGTCTGGACGAGGTGTTCCGGGGTGCTGAAGGCGACGTTCGAGAGCCAGCCACGTCGCAGGAGTGACCAGATGCCTCAGCCCGCCCCCTTGTGGATACCGCATGACTCCGGTCATACCGCAGCCATCGGCCAGCCGTCATCCCCTACGACACCACGCGTTTAGCTTCAGTACGCATCGGGGTGATATCTGAGCCGTAAGCATCGCCGGCGCCTTCGCGGTTGACGTGCACGCAGTGGACGGCGAACTGGTCCACGCCGAAATCGCGCAGGCTCCGTAGCTTCTCGATGTGAGCCTCGGTGGGGCGAAGGAGCCAGAAGCGGTCGACGACGGCCCGGGGACCGTACGTCTCGTTGAGAGTCTCGAAAGTGGCGGCCGACCTCCCAGGTCCGGGTGCCAGGGTCGGTCACCATGCGGCCGACGTGGAGCTTGGTCGTGTGCTCGAGCATCTGGCTGTAGATGACCAAGGACCCTGCACGGCGGAGTCGAAGGTCCAGCCTTAGCGGAACCCGTTGCGCTCGGCCCGACGCGTCAGGCCGCGACCTGCGAGGCGGGCGGGTCCGTCTGCGGGACGAGCCCGAAGTCCGCGCGGAATTGCCGAACGTCGAGTCGACGGAGGACGAGGGCCGGGGCCGCCTCAGCTCAGGTACTGGCAGAGACCACGCGGCAGGAACGCCCCGTGACCCGCGTGGCCCACGTACGTGCGCTGGTCGATGACGACCTCACCCCGTGAGAGGACGGTCTCGACCTGGCCGGTCACCGTCTTCCCCTCGTAGGCGGAGTAGTCGACGTTCATGTGGTGGGTCTGGGCCGACAGCGCCTGCGTGGCGTGCGGGTCGTAGATGACGACGTCCGCGTCCGAGCCGGGGGCGATGGTGCCCTTCCGCGGGTAGAGGCCGAACATCCGGGACGGGGACGCGCAGGCGATCTCGATCCAGCGGCGCCGGGAGATGTGCCCGTCCACCACGGCCTGGTGGAGGAGGTCCATGCGGTTCTCCACCCCCGGCAGCCCGTTGGGGATCTTCGAGAAGTCGCCCCGGCCCAGCTCCTTCTGCCCGGTGAAACAGAACGGGCAGTGGTCCGTCGACACCACCTGGAGGTCATTCGTCCGCAGACCCCGCCACAGCGCCGCCTGGTGCTCCTTCGGCCGCAGCGGTGTCGAGCACACGTACTTGGCGCCCTCGAAGTCCGGCTCCGCCAGGTTGTCGGTGGAGAGGAAGAGGTACTGCGGGCAGGTCTCGCCGAAGACCGGCAGGTCCATGTCCCTCGCCGCGGCCAGCTCCGCCAACGCCTCCTGCGCCGACACGTGCACGACATACAGCGGGGCCCCCGCGACCCGCGCCAGCTGGATCGCGCGATGGGTCGCCTCCGCCTCCAGAAGGGCCTTGCGGACCTCCCCGTGGTGGCGCGGATCGCTCTCGCCCCGGGCCAGGGCCTGTTCGACGAGGACGTCGATCGCGATGCCGTTCTCCGCGTGCATCATGATCAGCCCGCCGGTCTCCCCGGCCACCTGCATCGCCCGCAGGATCTGGCCGTCGTCCGAATAGAAGACCCCCGGATACGCCATGAACAACTTGAACGAGGGAACACCGGTCTCGACCAGCTTCGGCATCTCCCGCAGCGTCGACTCGTTCACGTCCGAGATGATCATGTGGAACGCGTAGTCGATCGCACAGTTGCCGTCCGCCTTCTCCATCCAGGCGTCCAGACCGGCCCGGAGCGCCTGTCCCTTCGACTGCACCGCGAAGTCGACGATGGTCGTCGTCCCGCCCCACGCGGCGGCCCGCGTACCCGTCTCGAACGTGTCCGACGCGAACGTGCCGCCGAACGGCAGCTCCATATGGGTGTGCGCGTCGACCCCGCCCGGGATCACGTATTTCCCGGTGGCGTCGATCCTGCGGTCGGCGCTCCAGGACTCCGCGGCGTCGGTTCCGTGGGTGGCGAGTGCGGCGATGCGCCCGCCCTCCACGAGGACGTCGGCATGGATCTCGTCGGACGCGGTGATGACCAGACCACCGTGGATGACGGTACGGCTCATGGGTACCTCCTCGCTGGGGCGGCACGGGTGTCCACGCACGTGGGCACGTGGACACCCGTACGCTGTTCGGCCGGCGCTCGTACGTCGGTTCAGTCGGCGGCGCGCAAGGCGTCGGCCAGGACCGACGCCCCCTCCTCGGCCTCCGCGACGGTCAGGGTCAGGGGCGGGGCGATCCGCAGCACGCTGGTGTTGTGGCCGCCGCCCTTGCCGATGAGCAGTCCGCCGGCGCGCGCCGCCTCCAGGACGGCCGCGGCCGCCTCCGGGTGGGCCTCGTCGGTGCCGGGCTTCACCAGCTCGATGCCGATCATCAGGCCCCGGCCGCGCACTTCGCGTACGGCGGCGGATGCGGCGGTGATCGACCGCAGCCGCTCGATGAGGAGCCCGCCGACGCGCCGCGCGTTGCCCTGGAGGTCGTGCTCCAGGTGGTACGAGAGGTTGGCGAGGCCGGCCGCCATGGTGACGGGTGAACCGCCGAACGTGGAGATGGAGTTGGCGTCCAGGCAGTTCATCACCTCCGCGCGGGCGACGACTCCGCCGATGGACATCCCGTTGCCGATGCCCTTGGCGAAGGTGAGGATGTCCGGCGGCCCGTTCTCGGCGTGCGCCTGCCAGCCCCAGAAGTGTTCGCCGGTACGGCCCCAGCCGGTCTGCACCTCGTCGGAGATCCACAGGATGCCGTGCCGGTCCAGGACTTCGCGGAACGCGGCGAACAGCCCGTCGGGCGGCGAGGTGAAGCCGCCGACACCCTGGATCGGCTCCGCGATGAGTGCGGCGGCCTCCCTGGTGTGGCCGAGCAGGTCCTCCAGGTCGGCGACGCACGCCTGGATGAACTGCGCGTCGCTCAACTCCGCGTACGGGCCCCGGGTCCGGACGCCCCCGTGGACGTAGAGCGTCTGGAGCGGGGACAGACTCGTGGGCGACCAGGCGTGGTTGCCCGTGATGGAGACGGCCGAGAAGGAGCGGCCGTGGTAGCTGTTGCGCATCGCGAGGATCTGGTTGGACCTGCGGTACGCGGTGGCGAGCAGCAGCGCGGTGTCGTTCGCCTCGGTGCCCGACGTGGTGAAGAAGACCCGGGCGTCGGGGATGCCGGAGAGGGTGGCGACCCGCTCGGCCAGCTCCACCATCGGGCGGTTGAGGTAGAGCGTGGAGGAGTGGATGATGCGCCCGGCCTGCTCGGAGATCGCCTTGGTGACCTCGGGCAGGGCGTGGGCGGTCATCGTGGTGAGGATGCCGCCGAAGAAGTCGAGGTAGCGGTTGCCGTCGGCGTCCCAGACGTACCGGCCCTCGCCGTGGGTGAGTTCGATGGGATGGCGGTAGTAGAGGGCCAGCCACTGCGGGCTGACGGCGAGGTGGCGCTCGTACAGTCCGCTCACGGCTCCACCAGCCCGTCGTAGGCGTCGGGCCTGCGGTCCCGGTAGAAGGCCCACTGCCGGCGGACCTCCTCGATCAGGCCGAAGTCCAGGTCACGGACGAGGAGTTCCTCCTCCTTGTCGCTGGCGACGTCGCCGACGAACTGGCCGCGCGGGTCGACGAAGTAGCTGGTGCCGTAGAAGTCGTTGTCGCCGTACTCCTCCTGGCCGACCCGGTTGATCGCGGCGACGAAGTATTCGTTGGCGACGGCGGAGGCGGGCTGTTCCAGCTGCCAGAGGTAGCCGGAGAGGCCGCGCGAGGTGGCGGACGGGTTGTACACCAACTGGGCGCCGTTGAGCCCGAGTTGGCGCCACCCCTCGGGGAAGTGCCGGTCGTAGCAGATGTAGACGCCGACCTTGCCGACAGCGGTGTCGAAGACCGGCCAGCCGGCGTTGCCGGGCTTGAAGTAATACTTCTCCCAGAACCCCTTGACCTGCGGGATGTGGTGCTTGCGGTACTTGCCGAGGTACGAGCCGTCGGCGTCGATCACGGCGGCGGTGTTGTAGTAGAAGCCGGACTGCTCGACCTCGAAGACCGGGACCACGATGACCATGCCGGTCTCCCGGGCCAGGTCCCGCATCCGGCGTACGGTCGGCCCGTTGGGCACCGGTTCGGCCCAGCGGTAGTGCTCGGGCTCCTGGACCTGGCAGAAGTAGGGGGCGTTGAACACCTCCTGGAACCCGATGATCTTCGCCCCTTGACGGGCGGCCTCGCGCGCATGGTCCTCATGCTTGGCGATCATGGATTCGGTGTCGCCGGTCCAGGTCGCCTGGACGAGTGCGGCGCGTACGACGTGGGACATGAGCTGCTCCTTCGACGCGGCGTCAGAGAGCCTCTACGCGTTCTACGCAGGTAGACCGTGCATGGATGGAGAACGTAAGCCCCTCCGTCCGGCGGGGCAAGACCATCGCCGTGAACCGGCCGAGTCGATCATGTTTCGCACCCGAGCGGTCCACAACAGCCACGGTACGCCTCATTCCTCACACTCCCGGCACACCCGCCACCCTCAGCGCGTGGACCAGGTCCCACTCCCGCTCCGCCGACACCTCGCGGGCCGCCGCCAGCAGGTGCGGCACGATGCGGTCCCCGCCGCCGCCCGCGATCCCGGCCGCCTCCTGCGGCGTACGTACGCGGACGAAGGCCCCGAGCAGCGCCCGCGCCTCGCCCTCGCGGCCCGCGCCGTCCAGGGCCAGGACCGCCTCGGCGACCTCGACGGCGGGCCTGGCCACCCCCTGGCGGAGCAGCAGCCCGCAGTCGTCGCCCCGGCCCGCTGCGGCCAGCGCGCCCGCCGCCGCGGCGAACCCGGCGGGCGGCAGCGAGGACACCTCCCAGAGCAGGGTCGTCCAGTCGGCGGCCAGGCCCGCCCGGTACAGGGCGACGGCGAGGACCGGCAGCCGGGGCGCGGGCCAGGCCGCCACCTCGCAGAGCACGACGTGGGCCTCACCGCTGCGCCCCTCCGTACGCAGCCGGACCAGCCGCTCGACGGCGGCGGCCACGGCCGCCCCCGCCTCCGGGTCCGGCAGGGCGGCCTGGGCGGGGGCCTGCTCCTCCTCCGCCGGCCCGCCGCCGAAGCGGGCACCGCGCGGGGTGGAGCCGCCCGCCGGCGGTGGCGCGGGCAGGGCGGGGACGGGTGAGGGGGCGTACCCGCTCCCCTCGTCCTCGTCCACCTCCAGACCGGCGAACCGGGCACCACGCGGCTTCTTGCGCCGGGGCGCGGAAGCCGAAGCGGAAGCGGAAGCGGAAGCGGAAGCGGAAGCCGAAGCGGAAGTACGCCTGTGGGGACGGGAACGCCCCAGGGTCTCGGGAGCCTCCGCAGCCGGTACGGGGTCAGCCACACCCTCCGGCACCTCCACACCCCCCGGCCCCTCCACGCCTCCCGGCAGCGGCGCGTCCGCCGGGCCCCGCCCCGTCGGCTCCTCGACGCCCCAGGCCCGCGGGCCGCCCGCATCAGGGCCGGGTCGCCCACCGGCCCCGGACCCCGGCAGCGCAGCCGTCACCGCCGCCAGCCGCCCCCGCAGCTCCGCGCACCTGGCCGAGGCGCGCCGGTGGTCGTCCTGGGCCCAGGCAAGCGACTCCGGGGCGGCCTCGGCCGCGCCCGCCGCCCCGGCCGTACGCAGCCGCTCGGCCGCCCGGCCCTGCTCGCGGATCATCAACTCCAGCCGGTGGACCAGCTCCTGGCGTCCGCCGGGCCGCCGGTCGTGAGCGGCGGCGGAGGCGGAGTACAGGGCGGCGGCCCGTACCGAGGCCTGCTCGGCGAAGTACGCGCCGTGGATCGCGGCCAGATCGTCGAGCAGTGACTCCACGACGTCCCAGGGCGGTATCTCCACCCCGTCGAGGCAGGACCGCATCCCCAGGGGATCGCGCCGGGTGAAGACCCCGTACCACCCGCGTCCGGGGTCGAGCCGTGCCGTCAGTTCCCGTAGGTACTGCGCGAACGTTCCTACTTCCACCGCATGCTGATGCACCGTCATCGTCGCCCTCGCCGACCGTCGACTGGAGCCTTCCAGTCCGCAGGCATTGGACCGCAGGCGTGTTACGGGACGGCTACGCGCGGCTTTCGTCCGCGCTGCGGCGGGCGCGCGCGGGCCCGCGTCGTGCGCCCCCGTACGTAGGCGACGGCGGCCGGGCTCAGAAGGTGACGGCGATCCCGGTGTGCGGGCGCTTGCCGAGGCGGGCGAGAGTGGCGGGCCAGTCGACGAGCCAGAACTTCCAGGTGTACTTGCGGGCCAGGAGCTTGCGCACCTTGCGGGTCTCGTCCGCGTCGAGGAGGCGCGCGGTGCCCTCGGCGCTCGGGGCGCCTTCGGCGATCCGGCCGCGTACATCGCAGACCGTGACGGCGACGCGCGTGTCGTTCCGCAGCCGCTTGACCTTCCCCGAGTCGGAGCGGGTCCACACGTACAGCGCCTCACCCTCGGCGGCGGCCCAGACGGGCGTGGCGACGGGCGTGCCGTTCTTCCGGTAGGTGGTCAGGCTGACGTATTCGCTGCGTGCGAAGTCCTGGAGAGTCACAGGCGTGAGCCTACGCACCGGCGGCCGGAACGCACCGCCGGGAGGCCTCGCACGTCCCGCCGCCCGAAGTCGTCATGCGATCAGCGGTACGGCGGCGGGTTCGGGGGCGCAGCGGCCCAGCAGCTCGTCCATGGAGAGGCCGAGCGCCCCGGCGAGCGCGGCGACCGTGAAGAAGGCGGGGGTGGGGGCGCGGCCGGTCTCGATCTTGCGGAGGGTCTCGGCGGAGATTCCGGCGCTCGCCGCGACGGCGACCATGCTGCGTTCGCCGCGCGCCTCGCGGAGCAGGCGGCCGAGCCGTTCGCCGCGGAGGCGCTCTTCGGGGGTGAGAGGGGTGCGGACCATGAGGCCACCCTACTACGGTCCACCATTCTTATACCGTCATTACTATACCGCTTCGACCGGTAGAGTAATGGGCATGGTGCACATCAAGACAGACACATCCCTCGAAGCCATGCGTGAGTCCGGCCGGGTCGTCGCACGGATCCTGGCCCGCGCCCAGGAGGTCGCGGCGATCGGCGTGACCCCCCGCGAGCTGGACGAGGCGGCGCGCGAGGTGCTGCGCGAGGCCGGGGCCTCCTCGCCGTTCCTCGACTACAAGCCGCACTTCGCGCCCACCCCGTTCCCGGCCGTCATCTGCGTCTCCGTGAACGACGCGGTCGTCCACGGCATCCCCTCCGCCGAACCGCTGCGCGACGGGGACCTGGTCAGCGTGGACGCGGGCGCCCTGCTCGGCGGCTGGGCCGGCGACGCGGCGGTCAGCTTCACCGTGGGCACCGCCCGCCGCGCCGACACCGAGCTGATCGCTGCGGCCACCGCCGCGCTGGAGGCGGGTATCGGCGCGGCGGTCGTCGGCAACCGGATCGGCGACATCGCCCACGCCATCGGCACGGTCTGCCGCAAGGCGGGCTACGGCATCCTCGACGGGTACGGCGGACACGGCATCGGCCGTTCGATGCACGAGGACCCGTCCGTACCGAACGAGGGACGGCCGGGGCGCGGGATGCCGCTGCGCCACGGGATGGTCCTCGCGATCGAGCCGATGCTGCTCGGCGGCGGGCTCGACGAGTTCCGCCACGACCCGGACGGCTGGACGCTGCGGACGACCGACGGCAGCCGCGCCGCGCACGCCGAGCACACGGTGGCGATCACGAAGGACGGCCCACGCGTCCTCACCGCCCTCTGACAAACCGGTCCGGGCCGGCCCAAGGCCGCTCCAGGCCCGGTCCCTAACGCCCGACGAACGCCCTCGCCAGCTCCTCGCCCCGGCTCTCCGCCGTGGCGCGGCTCTCGATCGGTGAGATGCGGGAGTCCTCGAAGGCGATGTACGTGACGCCGGACGCGGCTCCGCCCGTCGTCGGGTGGGGATCGATGCCCAGCTCCTTCGCCAGCGCGTACGACCCCTCGCCGATGATCCCGGCGGGCCCGGTGTCGCCGATGACGGCGTACCGCACCCGGTCCCGGTGGACCACGGCGACGACGCTGCCGCCGGTCAGCCCGGACTTCCGGTAGTCCCAGGCCGGGCCCGGCGCCGGCACCACCACGAACGGCAGCGCGGCCGAGTCCAGTGGCTTGCCGCGGGAGGTCTGGAACGCGGTCTGCGGCTGGAAGTAGGGGTCGGTCCTCGTGTTGCACGCCTTGGTCTTCCGCCCGTCGCAGTCGATGTCCATGTCCGCCTTCCAGAACACGGCGTCGGTGGCGGCGCAGACGGGGACGGTGGCCTTCGGGCGGCTCGCGTCCGTGCGGTATCCGCCCTGGGAGATCTGGCGGCAGGAGCGGACCTCGGCGAGCAGTTCGTCCGCGCTCACCGGGGCGTCCGATGGAGTCTCCGGCGGGGCTCCCGCGGTCTCCGGCGGGATGGCCGGCGGGGCTCCCGGCGGGGTTGCCGCCAGGGCTCTCGCCGGTACGTCCACGAGGGGCCCCACAGGGACGCTCGGCACCAGGCTCACCCGGCGCTCCGGCAAGGTGTCCGGTACGGGCGCGGGGATGGGCACGATGGGGATGGGGATCGTGGCGGTGGCGGGCCAGGCCGCCGGCCCGAGCAGGGCGGCGCCGCAGGCGGCGGAGGTGGCGGCGGTCAGGGCGAACGTTCGGGTGCGCATCGTGGGGGACGGCCCTTCCAGGTAGACCGGGGGACCCGTGCGGGCCCCTCCTCGCCGGCGCGGGATCTCCGGCACTCCCCCCCTTGGCCGGCGGGGCCGGC
>NZ_JBEYKR010000073.1:0-35942 GCF_040703535.1 Streptomyces sp. NPDC007346 | reverse complement strand
CCCCAATTTCCCCGGGGGGGCGGGCTCGGGGCCTCCCCCGCCCCCCGCCCCGCCGCCGACGACCACGAGTCGCTCCGCTGCCATGTGGGCCCCTTTCGCCGTGTCAGGGGGCCCACGCTACGGGGCGGGGGTGTTCTCCGGCTCCGGGTGCGGTGCCGCCGGGGCCGTACGGGCCGCCCGCCGCGCGCGCAGCGTC
The DNA here is from genome assembly GCF_040703535.1 of Streptomyces sp. NPDC007346. Lineage (NCBI taxonomy): Bacteria > Bacillati > Actinomycetota > Actinomycetes > Kitasatosporales > Streptomycetaceae > Streptomyces > Streptomyces sp. NPDC007346. The sequence goes on along the minus strand of NZ_JBEYKR010000073.1, from coordinate 35,746 downwards.
CGCCACACCACCAGCACCAGCGCGGCCGTGATCAGGAACGGGGCGCTCGCTCCGATCGCCATCGCGAGCCACCGGAACATCGTCACGAACGCGTCCCAGCCGCCGCCCAGCGCGTCCAGGAACCCCGGGTCGTCGTCCTTCCCGTCCTCGCGCGGGGCGTCCGGCTCGGTCAGGTCCAGCGTGATCGTCGCCAGCGAGGTGCGGTCCTTCAGGCTCGCCTGCTGGGCCAGCAGCGACTCCAGATCGGCCTGACGCTTGCTCAGCTCCCCTTCCAGGGTGACGACATCGGTGAGCCTCTCCGCCTGGTCCATCAGCTCCCGCACCCGCGTCACGCTCGCCCGCTGGGTGGCGATCCGGCTCTCCACGTCGACGACCTGGTCGGTGACGTCCTTCGCGTTCGAGGAGCGGGAGAGCAGCTTCCCGGAGCCGGTGAGCTTGCGCAGCACCTCCTGGTAGCCGTCCTGCGGCACGCGCAGCACGAGGTGCGATGTCTCGTGGGTGTCGTCGATCCGCTCGGTGGTCTCGGTCGCCACCAGGCCCCCGCTCGCCTCCACCGCGCTGCGGGCGGCGGCCGCCGCCTTCGGGGCGCTCTTCACCTCCACGGAGAGCTCCGTGGTCCGGATGACGTGGGTGCCGGCGGCCCCCGGCCTCGGCGCCTCGGCCTGCCGCTCGGCGCTCTTCGCCGTGCCCTCCGGAGCGGCGGACGCCGCCGAGTCGCCCGGGGCGTACTGGTCCTCGGAGAGGTCGGCGCGCCCTTCGGCCTTGGCATCGGGCACCCCCGCGCTCCGGTCCGAGGCGCTGTCGCCCGCCCCGCAGCCGCCGACGAGCAGCATCGCGCCGAGCGCCCCGGCCGCCAGGGCGGCGCGGAGACGGGAGCGGCGGAGGTGTGCCGCACGCGGCGGGCGCGCCCGGAATCGGTCGGTACCGCTGTTCATAACAGGTCCCCCCAGGACGAGTGTCGATATCACCGGTTCGACGCCGCCCCTGCCGAACCGGTTTCCGGCCCGGGGTTTCGAAGTGGTCACGGTCAGGGCGCCGCACGGGTTTGAGAGAGTGGACCCATGCAGCGTTCACATCAGGATGCGGACACGCCCGCGCGCCATGTCGTCGTCATCGGCGGCGGCATCGCCGGACTGGCCGCCGCCCACCGCCTGGTCGCCACCGGCCTGCGGGTCACGCTCCTGGAGGCGACGGACCGGCTCGGCGGCAAGCTCATGACCGGCGAGGTCGCGGGCGTCCAGGTCGACCTCGGCGCCGAGTCGATGCTGGCCCGCCGTCCCGAGGCGGTCTCCCTGGCCGGCGAGGTGGGCCTCACCGACCGCCTCCGGCCGCCCGCCACCGCCACCGCCTCCCTGTGGACGCGTGAGGCCCTGCGCCCGATGCCCAAGGGGCACGTGATGGGCGTCCCGGCCGACCCTGCGGCCCTCGACGGTGTGCTGTCCGCCGAGGGCCTGGCCCGGATCGCCGAGGACCGCCACCTCACCCCGACCCCTGTCGGCGACGACGTCGCGGTCGGCGCGTACGTGGCCGACCGGCTCGGCCGCGAGGTCGTCGACCGCCTGGTGGAGCCCCTCCTCGGCGGGGTCTACGCGGGCGACGCCTACCGGATCTCGATGCGCGCCGCCGTACCGCAGCTCTTCGAAGCGGTGCGGGAGGGCGGCCCGCTGCTGGAGGCCGTCCGCCGCATCCAGGAGCGCGCGGCGGCCCGGCAGCAGACCGGCCCCGTCTTCCAGGGCATCGAGGGCGGCATCGGCACCCTGCCGGGGGCCGTGGGCGACGCCGTACGGGCCGCAGGCGGCCGGATCCTCACCGAGACCCCCGTCCTCGGTCTCACCCGTACGGCGACGGGCTGGGCGGTCCGCACCGACACCGGGGTGATCACCGCCGACGGCATCGTCCTGGCCACCCCCGCCTGGTCCGCCTCCGCCCTGCTGGCCGCCGACTCCCCGGCCGCCTCCGCCGAGCTGGCCGGGGTCGAGTACGCGTCGATGGCCCTGGTCACCCTGGCCTTCCGCCGTACGGACATCGAGGGGTACGAAGCCCTGCGCGGCCGCTCCGGCTTCCTCGTACCACCGGTCGACGGCCGCACCATCAAGGCGTCCACCTTCTCCAGCAACAAGTGGCAGTGGGTCGCGGACAGCGCCCCCGGCCTCTTCGTGCTCCGCACCTCCGTCGGCCGCTACGGCGAGGAGGAGCACCTGCACCGCGAGGACGGCGAACTCGTCGCCGTATCCCTGCGCGACCTCCGCGCGGCCACCGGACTCGCCGCCCGCCCGGTCGACAGCGAGGTCACCCGCTGGATCGGCGGACTGCCGCAGTACCCGGTCGGCCACCACACCCGCGTCGCCCGCATCCGCGACGAGGTCGCGAAACTGCCCGCCCTGCGGGTCTGCGGCGCGGTCTACGACGGGGTCGGCATCCCCGCCTGCGTCGCGAGCGCGCGGCGCGCGGCGGACGAGATCACGGAGGAGATCATCGCCACGCCCACCCTGGTTCGGGGCACCGGGAGCGAGGCGGGACAATAGCCGTATGAGTGCTCCTGAGACTGTGACATCCAGCAAGAGTCCGAACGCCGGAAAGAAGGCCAAGGACCTCAACGAGGTCATCCGCTACACCCTCTGGTCGGTCTTCAAACTGCGCGACGTCCTGCCGCTGGACCGGGCGGGATACGCGGACGAGGTCCAGGAGCTGTTCGACCAGCTCGCGGCCAAGGACATCACCGTGCGCGGCACCTACGACGTCTCGGGTCTGCGCGCCGACGCGGACCTGATGATCTGGTGGCACGCCGAGACCTCGGACGAGCTCCAGGAGGCGTACAACCTCTTCCGCCGCACCAAGCTCGGCCGCGCTCTGGAACCGGTCTGGTCGAACATGGCCCTGCACCGCCCCGCCGAGTTCAACAAGTCGCACGTCCCGGCGTTCCTCGCCGACGAGACGCCCCGCGACTACATCAGCGTCTACCCCTTCGTACGGTCCTACGACTGGTACCTGCTGCCCGACGAGGACCGCCGCCGCATGCTCGCGGACCACGGCAAGATGGCCCGGGGCTACCCCGACGTCCGCGCCAACACCGTCGCCTCCTTCTCGCTGGGCGACTACGAGTGGGTCCTCGCCTTCGAGGCGGACGAGCTGTACCGCATCGTCGACCTGATGCGTCACCTGCGCGCCTCCGAGGCACGGCTCCACGTGCGCGAGGAGGTCCCGTTCTACACGGGCCGCAGGAAGAGCGTCGCAGACCTGGTGGCCGGGCTCGCATAGCCAGCGAGTTCCCGCACCACCCCAACCCGGAAGATCAGAAGACGGGCACCGGGCACCGACCGTGCCGCCCGCCGTTCCAGCGACACCGGGTTCGGCTTCGGGCCCTGTGGAGTGTGTTCACCGCACTCCACAGGGCCCGTTCCTCATCCTCAGTCCAGCGAGACGGGGTTCGGCTCCGGGCGCGCGGCGCACTCCGCGTCCCCGGCGGGCGTCCGGCCCGTCAGCAGATACCGCCGCATGTGCTCGTCCACGCAGGCGTTCCCGAACCCGGCGACGCCGTGCGTCCCCGCGTCCCGCTCGGTCACGAGCACCGCGCCGCGCAGCCGCCGCTGAAGCTCCAGCGCCCCCTTGTACGGGGTCGCCGCATCGCGCTCCGCCGCCAGGATCAGCACCGGGGGCAGCTCACCCCACTCCGTGGAGACCTCCAGCGGCTGCTGCCGGGGCGCGGGCCAGAAGGCGCACGGCAGGTTGGTGAAGGCGTTGTCCCAGGTCTGGAAGGGGGCGATGCGGGCGAGGTCGCTGTGGTCGCGGTCCCACACCTCCCACTCCTCGGGCCAGGGCGCGTCGTTGCACTCGACGGCCGTGTAGACCGCCCGCGCGTTCTCGTCGTCCTTCGCCGTGACGGCGCGCGGCGACATCTGGGTGATCAGCGGCTCCGGGTTGCCCCGGACGTACTCGGACAGGGCCGTGGCCCGCATCGCCCAGTAGTCGTCGTAGTACGCGGCCTGGAGGAACGCCGCGTGGAACTGCCCCGGCCCCACCGTCCCGCCCGCCGGCTTCGTGGCGAGCGCCGTGCGCACGTCGTCGTAATGGCGCTGCACGGACTCGGGCGTGGTGCCGAGCCGGTAGACGTCGTCGTGCTCGGCGACCCAGCGCCGGAAGTCCTCCCAGCGGGACTCGAAGGCGAGGGACTGGTCGAGGTTGGAGCGGTACCAGATCTGCTCCGGGTCCGGGTCGACCGCGGAATCGAAGACCATACGGCGAACGCGTGAGGGAAAGAGGGTCGCGTACAAGGAACCCAGGTACGTGCCGTACGAGGCGCCCATGAAGGTCAGCCGCTCGTCCCCGAGGGCGGCCCGCAGCACCTCCAGGTCGCGGGCGTTGTTGAGCGAGGTGTAGTGGCGCAGCGCCTCGCCCGCGTTCCGCTCGCACCCCCGCGCGTACGCCCGCGCCTGCGCGATGCGCTGCTCCTTGTACGCGGCCGTGGGGTGGGCGGGGGAGTCGGTGGGGCTCTTCGCGAACGCGGCGGGGTCCTGGCAGGAGAGCGGGGCGGAGGGGCCGACGCCGCGTGGGGCGTAGCCGACCATGTCGTACGCCTCGGCGACCTCCCGCCACTCGGACATCTCGCCCATCAGCGGGAAGGTGATGCTGGAGGCGCCGGGGCCGCCCGGGTTGTAGACGAACGAGCCCTGCCGCTCGGAGGCTTCACCGGTGGCGAGGGTGCGGCTGACGGTGAGTTGGACGGTCCGGCCGTTTGGCCGCGCGTAGTCCAGGGGGACGCTGACGGTGCCGCACTCCAGGGAGTCCGGCAGCTGCTCCTCCTTTGGGCACGCGCCGAAGGAGATCCCGGCCGCCGAGGCGCGCGCCGCCGCCACCGCCGTACCGCGCGCCTCGGCGGAGGCCGCGTCGGGGCCGTCCCAGGCGGTGGCGGGGGCGGCGGTCAGGGCGGACAGGACCAGGGAGCCGATGGTTGCGTACAGCGGTACTGCTCTCACGGCGGGGCCTCTCTGCGGATGCGGAGAGGGGATGGTGGGGTGCGGGGCGGGTGAAGTACAGGACCGGGCGGGTGTGTTGCGGCGAAGGACCCGGTTGCCTCACCGCTGTTGCCGCTGTTGCCGCTGCTTCCCTGGGCTCAGGAGTTACTGCCGTGTTCGTGGCGGTCACTTCCGTACGAGGACGGCACGCGCCGCCCGGACGAGACGGGTGGTCCGGCCCGGCGGCCGGGGGCCGGAGCGGTCCTCCCACCAGTACGTCAGCCGGCGCTGCGCCACGGGGTCGGCGAGGCCGCCCGAGATCAGGACCCGCTCCACGAAGTCCAGGGCGTCGCGCCGGTAACCGCCGCTCATCGGGCGGGACTTGGCGTAGGCCAGGAACGCGGCGCGGTAGCCGTCACCGAGGATCTCCGGCAGCTCGGGCGCCACCTTGGCGACGACATCGGCGCGCTTGGCGGCCAGCGCCCGGCTCTGCACCCGCAGCCGCCGCCGGTCGAAGCCCTCGGGGGCCGGGGTACCCGCGACCAGCGCGGAGAGCAGCGCGGTCTGGGCGACGGCGGTACGGTCGCGGGCTCCGGGGGCGGCGGGCGTCACCGTACGGGCCTCGGCAGCAACCGTACGAGCCTCGAAACGAACCGTACGGGCTCTGGCCTCAGCGGTACGGTCTCCGGCCTTACCGGTACGGTCTCCGGCCTCAGCCGTACGGGCTCCGGCAGCGACAGTGCGGGCCTCGGCCCCATCGGTACGGGTCGCCGTCCGGGCCGTACGAGGCTCGGCCGCCCGGCTGCGGGCCGCCGGGGCTGCCGAGGGCGCCGCCGCCCGCAGCGTGGCCCGGATGGTCTCCAGTTCGGCCGCCAGCTCCGCACCGGGCGGGAAGGCGTCGTCGCGCTCCAGCAGCACACCTGGCGGGTCGACCCGGGAGCGCAGTTCGGCCAGTACGTCCAGGACCGGGGCGGTCACCGGGTGGGCGTGGGTGTCGTGCCAGACGCCGTCCTTCTCGACCCCGCCCGCCACATGGACGTACGCGATGGCCTCCACCGGCAGCTCGTCCAGCGCCTTCGCCGGGTCCTCGCCGCGGTTGACGTGGTTGGTGTGCAGGTTGGCCACGTCGATCAGCAGCCGCACCCCGGTCCGCTCGACCAGCTCCGCAAGGAACTGCCCCTCGGTCAGCTCCTCGTCCGGCCAGGAGATCAGCGCCGCGATGTTCTCCAGGGCCAGCGGCACGGGCAGCGAGTCCTGGGCGACGCGCACGTTCTCGCAGAGCACTTCCAGCGCGTCCCAGGTGCGGGGCACCGGCAGCAGGTGGCCCGCCTCCAGCCGCTGCGTGGCGGTCAGCGGCCCCCCGGCCCGTACGAACGCGATGTGCTCGGTCACCAGCGGAGTCCCCAGCAGCTCGGCTCGCGCAGCCAGCGCCGCGAGCCGCACGGGGTCCGGGCGGTCCGCACCGCCCAGGCCGAGCGAGACGCCGTGCGGAACGACCGTCACGCCCCGCTCCCTCAGCCGCACCAGGGAGCTGGGGAGGTGGTCGGGGCAGAGGTTCTCCGCCACCGCCTCGACCCAGTCGATCCCCGTGAGCGCCTCCACCTCGGCCGCGATCTCCGGCCGCCAGCCGATTCCGATGCCCAGCCTCATGGTGTCCCCCTCCTCGCGCTGTCCAGGGGGTGATGGCCCCGGCGAGCTGCGTCGAACCCGAACAAGGGGACGTTCAGAGGATGATTTGAGGTTCCGGGCGGGTAGGTGTTGTCCCGGCATCGGCGGCTACGTCACGGCCCGCACCGCCCCTTCACGGCACGGGCGGCTGCCGCACAGCACGGGCGCCCCGCCTGTCCACGGCGGGGACGTTCACCGGCGGGTTCGAACGCCCGGCAGAGGACAGAAGCGCAGACCGCCCTCCGCCACGACGGTAGGCCCGGGGGCGATCTCGGTGAACCCGGCGTCGCGTACCACCGGCAGGCCGCTCGTGGTCAGCTCCCGCCAGCGTGCCGGGGGCGCGGTGGCCACGGAGAGCGGGAACCCCGCCTCGCGCCACGCCTTGCGCTCGGTCTCCGACAGTTCCCACCAGGCGAGCTGGGCGCCATGGCCGACCTGCGCCATCGTCTTGCCCGCCGACATCTCCAGCTCCGGGTTGAGCCACAGCACCGGGCCCTGCGGGTCGGGGGCGGCGGGCGGCTCGGGGTCGTCCAGGTCGGTGCCCGACACCTGGAGCTTGGCCAGCTCCTTGGGCCAGCCGTCCAGGGGGATCGGCGGGTACACCCGTACCTCCGCGCTCCCGCCCGTCACCGTGATCCCGGGCAGCGCGGCCGCCTTGCGCCACTCCGCGCCGCGCGCCCGGCGCACCACCTTGCGGATGCGAGCGTCCTCCCAGTCCCGCATCGCCCCGGCCCACTCGCCCTCGCCGGTGGACCGCTCGTCGGCCAGGATCGTGAGCACCGCGCGGGCGGCGGTGCGCAGGGCGTCCGTCCGGGCGGGCGGGTCCGTCTTCTCCAGGTGCAGCACGAGCGGGAGCACGTACTGCGGGGCTGCGTCCCGGTCGGCCGGAGCGTGGTGGAAGGGGCTGTTCTGGGAGGTGTCGTCGCTGCTCACCGTCCCAGTCTGCCAGGCGGTGGAGGCCGACTCCTTGGCGGAAGGGGCCGGTCCGGGTGAGGATGCTGCGCATGAAGAGCGATCTCTTTTCCAGCGAGCACATGGCCCAGCCGGCCACCGCCCCCGGCATGACTCTCCAGAACTCCAAGTCGATCAAGTACGCCGTCAACGGGGAGATGCACGCCCGCCAGGGCTCGATGATCGCCTTCCGCGGCAACCTCCAGTTCGAGCGCAAGGGCCAGGGCATCGGCGGCCTGCTCAAGCGCGCGGTCACCGGCGAGGGCCTGCCCCTCATGGCGGTCCGGGGCCAGGGCGAGGCGTGGTTCGCGCACGAGGCCGCGAACTGTTTCATCCTGGAGATGGACCAGGGCGACCAGATCACCATCAACGGCCGCAACGTCCTCTGTTTCGACCCGACCCTCGCGTACGAGATCAAGACGGTGAAGGGGGCCGGAATGATCGGCGGCGGCCTCTTCAACAGCGTCTTCACCGGCTACGGCAAGCTCGGCCTGATGTGCGAGGGCACCCCCATCGTGATCCCGGTGACGGGCGCCCAGCCGGTGTACGTCGACACGGACGCGGTCGTCGGCTGGAGCCAGCAGCTCACGACCTCCCTGCACCGCTCGCAGAGCGTCGGGTCGATGGTGCGCGGCGGCTCGGGCGAGGCCGTCCAGCTGATGCTCCAGGGCGAGGGGTTCGTCATCGTGCGGCCCAGCGAGGCCAGGCCCGAGCGGACGCCCAACTGACGGCCGGGTTGCGTAGGCTCGTGGCCATGGACGACGCCTCGTACTGCGAAACGCCCGCGACCACGATCACGGAAGCGGATGCGGCAGCGGGCCCGCCGTTCGCGGAGTGCGTGCTCTGCCGCGAGCCGACCGAGTACCCGGAGTCGGCCAAGGGCGCCACGCTCTGCCCGGTCTGCGCCTGGCAGGAGGCCGGACGCTCGGCCTGCTCCGGCTAGGGAGGAACGGCACCCGCGGAACGCCCCCGCATGGCGATTCGGCCATGACGGCACCGGATAGCGCCAACTCCCCGCAACCTCACCACGGCCTCGCTCGGCCCGGGTTAGAAACGGACGTCGGTGACCGGGGGAGAGGCGTGGGGCGATGCTGACCATCAACGTGGCTGTGCTACTGGCCGTCGTCGTCCTGTTACGGCTGCGCCGCCGTACCCAGGCCAGGAGCCGGAACGACGAGAAGCTGACCGTGGCCATCGTCCTCGTCCTGGGCGTCCTTCTCGCTCCGACCGCTTTCGGGCAAGGGCTCCTGGACGTGGTGACCCAGCTGGTCACCGGCGTCTCGGACCAGAGCCGATGAGCGCCCGTCGCCGTCCCCCGGCCCGCCGCACAGCCGTGCGCCGCGGCGCCTCCCGACCGCGTAAGAAGCAACTGTCGCGTAAGAAGCGGCAACGGAACCCGGCGGCGGTCCTGATCGCCGCGGTCGTCGTGGTGTGGCTGGTCAGCAGGGTGCTGAGCTGGATCGCGGACCACCGGTGGACCATGATCGTCGGCCTGGCCGTCGCCGTGGCGGGCGGCGTCCTGTGGGACCGCCACCGGGCCGCGCGGCTGCGCCGGGAGCAGGAGAGCGCCCGAGCGCTGCGCTACTCGGTGGAGCAGCTGGACCTGCTGCACCACCGCGCGTTCGAGCACGCCGTACGCGACCTGATGTTCCGGGACGGGTGCGCCGACGCCGTCCAGGTCGGCGGCGCCGGGGACCACGGGGCCGACGTCAAGGCCACCGATCCGTACGGGCGTCTCTGGGTCATCCAGTGCAAGCACCGGAAGGCCGGTTCCGCCGGGGCCCCTGTCGGGACCCCGGATCTGCACGTCCTCAACGGAACCGGCCGCCCCGTGCACCACGGCGATGTCGTCGTCCTGGTCACCAACGGGCGCTTCTCCAGGCCCGCCGTGGAGTTCGCGCACTCCCAGCGGCTGCACCTGGTCGACCGCGCCACGCTGACCGCCTGGGCCGGTGGCGGCCGGCCCCTGTGGGAACTCCTGCGGGCCGTACCGCCGCCGCGGCGCCCCAGCCCGCTGTCCTGACCCGGTCTGCCTCGTCGGGCGCCCCGGGCTCTGGTCACTCCGGCCAGGGGGAGCCCTTGATGACCTCCACGAAGTCGCCGCGCTCGAAGCCGGGGACGTAGTGTGCGAGCACATCCGCCTTGACGTTGCCGAAGGCCGTGTCCGGACGGTCCTTGATGCCCTCGGTGAACGCGGCGAGGATCCCGTTCTTGAAGTCCGGGCGCGGATGCGCCGCGACCACGGCCGCGCGCTGCTCGTCGGAGACGGCGTCGTAGCCGAGGCCGAGGACGTCCAGCTCCACGCCCCGGGTCACCAGGGCCACCTCGGGCGCCATGTGGCGCGGGATCTCCGGCGTGGTGTGCAGGGCGATGGCGGTCCAGACCCGGTCGGCGGGCTCGCCGGTGACGCCGTGCGCGCTCAGGAAGCGGCGGGCCTCGTCGGCGCCGTCGATCTCGAAGCGCTGGTCCGTACGGCGGAACCGCTCGGTCAGCCCCAGGTCGTGGAACATCGCGCCCACGTAGAGGAGTTCGGGGTCGAAGTCCAGTCCCTGTTCCCGGCCGCGCAGCGCCCCGAACAGGAAGACCCGCCGGGAGTGGTCGAACACCAGCGGCGTGGCGGCCTCCCGCACCAGCTCGGTCGCCTCCTTGGCCAGCGCGCTGTCCGGGATCCGTACGCCCGCGATCGTTTCGCTCATGATGGGTGCCTCTCGGTCGTCCGTCGGTGTCGGTTGCCTGGTACCACCTTGCCCGGTGGTGCGGTCATGACCGTGCCCGTTCAGCCATCCATCAGCTCCGAGACCTTCACGAAGCGGTAGCCGCGCTTTCGCAGCTCCGGAACGATTCTGCTGACCGCCTCCCCGGTGACCGGCGCCGCACTGCGCGTGCAGTGCATCACCACCAGCGACCCCGGACGCACCCCGTCGAGCACCTGCTCGGCCACCGCCCCCGCGTCCGTCGCGAACGCGTCGCCGCTCACCACGTCCCACTGCACCGCCGTCACGTCCGCCGGGGCCAGCGCGCGCAGGGCGGCGTCGTCGTAGCAGCCGCCGGGGAAGCGGAAGTACGGCACCACGTTCCGCACCCCGGCCGCCCGGAACGCCGAGAAGGCCCGCTCCACATCGCGCGCCATGGTGTCCTTCGCGACCACCGGCAGGCCGTAGCAGTCGGCGGTGAAGGCGTAGTGGCTGTAGGAGTGGTTGGCGACCTCGAACAGGCCGTCCGCGCCGATGCCCTTCGCCTGGGCCGGGTACTCCTCCGCCCAGCGCCCGGTCATGAAGACGGTCGAGGGCACCTTCAGCCGCCGCAGCAGCGCGATCAGCTCCGGGTTGTCGAAGCGCTCGCCCGCCTCCGCCCGGGGGCCCTGATCGGCCGTCATGTCCGCGTCGAAGGTGAGCGCCACGACCTTCTCCGCCGCCCCGCTCCCGGCGCTCCCGCCCGTCGGCCTCCGCTCGAAGACCGGGGTGCGCCCCGCCGGGCCGGGAGCCATCGTGGGCGGCTTCTCCGGAACGGCGGGAGGGGCGGGAGGGACGGCGGGGGGTGGGGCGGCGCTGGGGGAGGGGGCCGGGGTCGCGCATCCGGCCAGAGCGCCGCCGAGCGCCAGCGCTCCCGCGACAGCCACAGCGGTCGTTTTCCATGACAATCTGATCATTAATGGAAAATAACGGACTTCATCGACGGCGGCTCTCCGCGCCGCTCCGAGGAACACCCCGGCGGCCCAGGGGCCCGGCCCCCGGCCCCGGCTCTTAGGAGGCCGCAGCCGGCCGAACGGCGGCTCGCCGGCGGTGGCGTACCGGTCGCCAGGAGGCGACGAGGGCCACGGCCAGCAGGAGTTCGGCGATGTCCCCGCCGTAGTACATGATCTCCGCGCCGCCCCGCACCTGGAGGATCGGAGCGTGTACGTCGATGAGGAAGCCGCCGTACATCAGCTGGGAGATCGTGGCGTGCGCGGCCACCGCGACGCCCAGGACCACCAGGCGGGCGGGCACACCGGGGCGGGACGGCGCGGGGTCGGGACCGGCGATCACCCAGGCGAACAGGCAGCCGGACAGCAGGAAGTGGGCGTGCATCAGCCAGTGCAGGAGCGGCCGGTCCATCGTGGCGTTGTACAACGGCGTGAAGTACAGCACCGCCAGCGTGCCGGTGCTCAGGACCAGGGCCGGGACCGGATGGGCCACCAGACGTACGGGGCGGCTGTGCAGCAGGCCCGTCAGGCGTCGGGCCCGGTCGGTGGGCAGGGTGCGCAGCAGCAGGGTGACGGGGGCGCCCAGCACCAGGGCGAGCGGCGCGTACATGCCGATGAGCATGTGCTGGGCCATGTGCCCGCGGAAGTCCTCGTGGGCGAACGGTGCGACGGGCGGCAGCAGCGCCACGGCCAGGACCGCGCACCCGGCCAGGAAGCTCACCGTCCGCCACCGCCCCCACCCCAGGGCCGGGCGGCGTGCGCGGGCCCGGTGGGCGAGCAGGAGGTAGCCGCCCGCGAGCAGGGCGACCGCCGCCGCGGGCAGCAGCACCTCCCATACGCCGCCGCCCGCGCCCCCGCCGTGCGGGTGGTGCGTGTGGCCGTCCATCAGGACGACCGCCCGCCCCGCTCAGCGGTCTCGTGGGCGTCGGGAGCGTCGGGAGCGTCGGGAGCGTCGGGGGCGTCGGGATCGAAGGGGCTGCCGCTGCGCTGGAGGAGGTAGCCGCCGATCACGAGGAGGAGGCCCAGGAGCAGGAAGCCCAGGTCCCACCAGAGCTGGTGGGGCCCGCCGTGGACGTGGTGGATGCCCAGGATGTGGTGGTCCAGGACGCCTTCGACGAGGTTGAACAGGCCCCAGCCCACCAGGATCCAGCCCCACAGCACGCGGGAGGTCCACACCCGGCGCCGGCCATGGGTCACCCGCGAGTAGAGGATGCCCAGCCCCACCAGCACCGCCACCCAGCAGACCGCGTGGAAGATGCCGTCCCACACCGTGTTCATCTCCAGACCGGAGACCGTGTTCGGCGAGTAGAACTTCACCCCGATCCGGTCGTCGTCGGTGCTGGACAGCATGTGGTGCCACTGGAGGAGCTGGTGCAGCAGGATCCCGTCCAGGAACCCGCCGAGGCCCACCCCCAGCACGATCCCCGGCAGTTGGATGCTCCTGGGGCCGGCACCGGCACCCGTACTGGCACCGGCACCGGTACTGGTATGTGCCTTGCCCGCGCTGGTGGACATCGCTTGTCCTCTCCGTAGAAGTCGAAAGCCGAAGCCGAAGCCGAAGCCGCAAGCCGAAGCCCGCAAGTCGAAGCCCGAACCCTGAGCCTCAGGCAGCACGTGTGCCCGCTCCCCTGCCGTCCACCACGGAGACGGACACCCGTTCAGCCTTGCGGCACCCCGTGCACGGGCGATCGGCTCAGCCCCTCAGCACAGGGCCCAGCCCCTCCGCACAGGGCTCAGCCCCTCAGCGCCAAGGCCCCGTCACCGCGAACGTCGTCCCCGGCGTGTAGCAGTTCACGTACATCGTCGAGCCGTCCGGCGAGAACGTGACCCCCGCGAATTCGCCCCACTCCGGCTCTTCGGGCGTCCCGATGTTCTGTCGCCCGCGCGCCATCGGGTACACCTCGCCCCGCCGCGTCACCCCCAGCACGTGCTGCGCGCCGCCGCCGTCCTCGCAGACCATCAGTCCGCCGTCGGCCGCCAGGCAGATGTTGTCCGGGGACTCGCCGGGGAGCTGGATGTCGGTGTCCGGGCCGAAGACCACGACCAGGGTGAGCCGGCGCCTCTTCGGCTCGTACCGCCAGACCTGGCCGTAGTGGTCGGCCGCCGAGCCCTCGTCGCGGTGGGCGAAGCTGGAGACGAAGTAGACGGACGAGCCGCCCCAGTAGCAGCCCTCCAGCTTCTGGGCGTGCGTGATGCCCTGCGGGCCGAAGTCCTGGAGCCTGATGGGCGTCCCGGCCGCCAGCGGGTCCGGTACGGGCACCCACTCGACCCGGTCGAAGCTCGCCCCGGTCTCCTGGACCACGGAGAGGTCCGGCAGCCCCGGCACCCGCATCGCCTCCAGCGCCCCGCCCGCCCGCAGCGAACCGGTGCCGCCGAGCGGCCTGTCGGGGAGGAAGCGGTAGAAGAGCCCGAACGGCTTGTCGAACGCGTCCTCCGTCTCGTACACGATCCCGTTCCGCGGGTCGACCGCGACGGCCTCGTGCTGGAAGCGGCCCATCGCGGTCAGCGGGATCGCCCCGGTGCGGCGCGGGTCGGCGCCGTCCACCTCGAAGATGTAGCCGTGGTCCTTGGCGTACCCGTTGGTCCCCGCCCGGTCCTCGGTCTCCTCGCAGGTCAGCCAGGTGCCCCAGGGGGTGGGCCCGCCCGCGCAGTTCACCGCCGTACCGGCGATGGCGACCCGTTCGCCGAGCACCGTGTTCCGGCCGTCCAGCTCCAGGGCCGTACAGCCGCCCTTGGCCGCCGGGTCGTAGGTTAGCCCCTCGACGGCCGGTACGCCGATCTCCGCCGTGTGCCGGTTCTCGTGGTTGCGGACGAGGTGGACGCGGCCGTGGCGGCCCGCGAAGGCCGCCATGCCGTCGTGGTTGCTCGGCACCTTGCCCTCGCCGGAGCGCAGCGGGTCGCCCTCCCGGGACAGCACCCGATAGCGGAAACCTTTCGGCAGGTCGAGCAGGCCGCCCGGGTCGGGGACGAGGGGCCCGTAGCCGCCGTGACCGCGGGCGGCTGCCGTGGACGCGAAGAGTTCGGAGAAGGCCCCGGTGAAGGCGACGGCGGCCGCCGCGCCGCCGCCTGCCAGGAGCTGTCGTCGTGTCGCGGTGGGCCGGGGGGCGGACGCGGGTGCGGTGGCTGCGTGCCGGGGTGCGGACGAGGGTGCGGTGGCTGCGTGCCGGGGTGCGGGTGCGGATGACATGAGGCGACTCCCTGCTGGCGGACAGGTGAAGTGACCCGCATGTGTGTAGCACGCACGAAGGCGCGGGGGAATCATGCACACCCCCCGCGCCTCGTGTCGCGGCTGGAACGGCCCTGTTGGTGAGGGCCTGCCCGAAGCGTCAGCCCAGCGAGGCCGACAGCGTGATCGTCGTACCCGTCAGCGCCTGGCTGACCGGGCAGTTCGCCTTGGCGTCCTCGGCCGCCTTCACGAAGGCCGCCTCGTCCAGACCGGGGACCTCACCCACCACGGTGAGGTGGATGCCGGTGATGCCCGTACCGGGCTGGAAGGTCACCTCGGCCTTGGTCTCCAGCCGGGTCGACGGGGTGCCGGCCCCGGCGAGCCCGTGGGAGAGCGCCATCGAGAAGCAGCTGGAGTGGGCGGCCGCGATGAGCTCCTCGGGGCTGGTCTTGCCGTTCGCCTGCTCCGAGCGGGCCGGCCAGGAGACGGGGTAGTCACCGATGCCGGAGGAGTCGAAGGTGACGACCCCCTTGCCCTCGAGCAGGTTGCCTTCCCAGTTCGTGTGCGCCTGACGCGTGGTAGCCATGCTGGATCCCTTCGAACGGAACAATGTGCGTGGTCGTACAGGAGTTGTGCGGGGTCGTACGGAGGTGGCGTTACGGGCACGCCGCGAACGGGCACCCGGTGTCACCCCCCGAACCTACTGCCCCACCAGGTCCTTCGCGTCACGCGCCAGTGCCGTCAGCCGCGAGATCGCCCGGAAGTATTTCTTCCGGTACCCGCCGTTCAGCATCTCGTCGCTGAACAGCCGGTCGAACGGCAGCCCGGAGGCCAGCACCGGCACCTCGCGGTCGTACAGCCGGTCGGCCAGCACCACCAGGCGCAGCGCGGTCGACTGGTCGGGCACCGCCGTCACCCCGGTCAGGCAGACCGCGCCCAGCTCGTCGGTCAGCGCCCCGTACCGGCTGGGGTGGACCCGCGCCAGGTGCTCCAGCAGCCCCGGGAAGTCGTCCAGCGACGCGCCCGGCGTGGCGTACGCGGCCCGGGTGACCTGCTCGTCGGAGTACGGCGGCGGGGCCTCGGGCAGCCCGCGGTGCCGGTAGTCCTCGCCGTCGATGCGCAGCGGGCGGAAGTGCGCGGACAGGCCCTGGATCTCGCGCAGGAAGTCGGCGGCGGCGAACCGCCCCTCGCCGAGCTTGCCCGGCAGCGTGTTCGAGGTCGCGGCCAGTGCCACCCCGTTCTCCACGAGCCGGCTGAGCAGCGAGGAGACCAGGACGGTGTCGCCCGGGTCGTCGAGCTCGAACTCGTCGATGCACAGCAGCCGGTGGCCGCTCAGCGTCTGCACGGTCTGCTGGAAGCCCAGCGCGCCGACCAGGTTCGTCAGCTCCACGAACGTGCCGAACGCCTTCAGCGACGGCTCGGCGGGTGTGGCGTGCCAGAGGGAGGCGAGCAGGTGGGTCTTGCCGACGCCGTAGCCCCCGTCCAGGTACACCCCGCGCGGCCCGGTCGGGGCGGCCGGCTTCCTGCCGAACCACTTCCGGCGCCCGGCACCCGTCGCGTGCGACCCGCCGAGCCCGGCCGCGAAGCCCGCGAGCACGGTCACGGCCTCGCTCTGGCTGGGCTGGTTCGGGTCGGGTACGTAGGTGTCGAAGCGCACCGAATCGAAGCGCGGCGGCGGCACCATCTCCGCGACCAGACGGTCGGCGGGGACGCGCGGCTTGCGGGCGCACAGGGACAGCGGGGCCGTTTCGGCAAGGGGGCTCTGCCCCGGAAACGCGGTGGAGGACGACACAACTCTCCACCCTAAGGCCCGTGCCAGACTGCAACCCATGCGAAGCCTGTTCCCTGTGACGGACCTGACAACGAGCACCCCCGCCGGCGAGAACCGGCCAGGTCACCTCAGCGGCCGAGAAGAGGGCGAGTGGAGCCTCGACGAGCTGGCCGACGCGTACGCCTACCCGACGGACCTCCCCGCCGGGACGCCCTGGCTGCGCGCCAACATGGTCTCCACCCTGGACGGGGCCGCCCAGCACGACGGCCGCTCGCAGCCCATCTCCTGCGCCGCCGACATGCGGATCTTCGGCACCCTGCGGGCGCTGGCCGATGTGGTGATCGCCGGGGCCGAGACCGTACGCCTGGAGGGGTACCGTCCGGCCCGCGCCCGGGAGGCCTTCGCGGCGCGGCGGGCGGCGGCCGGACAGGGCCCCGCGCCCGCCATCGCCGTGGTGACCGGCTCGCTGGACCTGGACTTCTCGCTGCCGCTGTTCACCGAGCCACTGGTGCCGACCCTCGTGGTGACCGGTGCCGGGGCGCCCGCCGACCGGATCGCGGCGGCCCGGAAGGCGGGCGCGGAGGTGGTGATCGCGGGCGAGGGCACCCGGGTGGACCCGGCCCGCGCGGTGCGCGAGCTGGCCGGCCGGGGGCTGCGGCGGCAGCTCACGGAGGGCGGACCCCGGCTGCTCGGCCAGTTCGTGGCGGCGGGGGCGCTGGACGAGCTCTGCCTGGCGCTCTCCCCGATGCTCACGGCCGGGGACGCGCAGCGGATCGCCTCGGGCCCCGGGGTGACCGTGCCGGAACGTTTCGCCTTGGCGTCGCTGCTGGAGGAGGACGGGTTCCTCTTCGGGCGGTACCGGCGGAGGGACGCGCGGTGAGCGGGGCGGAGGGACGTGCTGTGCCCGGGGGCGGGGCGCGCGCCGACCGGGGAGGCCTACGCGGTGACCGGGGCAGCAGGGGAGGGCCTACGCGGTGACCGGGGCGAGGGATACGCGGTGACCAGCGGAGGGACACTTAGCGGAATTACTCGTTCCGCTTAGCCCCGGCTGGGCACACTTACCTCTGCAGTCCCCGTGGAAGCACGGGGAAGGATGGTTTCAGCAAACGACCGTCGACGGTCGAGCCGACTGTCGACGAGACGCAGAAGCGGAAGGGCGCCTGTCGTGTTCACAAGCGTTTTGATGATCGAGAAGCCGCTCACTCCCGAGGACGTGGACTTCGTCACCACCCTCCACGGCGAGGAGCGGATCTCGTTCGTCGTTCTGTTGCAGCCGCGCGGCGACCAGGCCGATGTCCTGCTGCGCGCGATCGACGACGTGGCGATGGGGGAGCTGAGGGAGGCCGTCCGCGAGGGCGAGGAGCCGGAGGGCAAGGAGGCCCGCGAACCCGCCGAGATCGGCCTGGAGTATTCGCTACGGGCCCTGCGCGAGGCGGGCGCCGAGGCGGTCGGACAGGTGATCGAGGACCACCCCCTGGACAAACTGACGACCGTCGTCGACGAGGCGGGCGCGGACGAGGTCATCGTCCTGACCGCCCCGCACTACGTGGAGGAGTTCTTCCACCGCGACTGGGCCTCCCGCGCCCGGCACAAGGTCGGCGTCCCGGTGCTCAAGCTCTTCGCGCACAGCGAATAGGCTGGCCTCGCGGTCCGGGTCGGCCCTCGGCCGCAGTCCGAACCTCACCGAGTCCCGCAGGAGCACAGATGGCACCCGGCATTCCCGCCGCCATGGAACGACCGCACTTCATCGGCATCGGCGGCGCCGGAATGTCGGGCATCGCGAAGATCCTCGCCCAGCGGGGGGCGAAGGTGGCGGGCAGCGACGCCAGGGAGTCCGCCACCGCCGAGTCGCTGCGGGCGCTGGGGGCGACCGTGCACATCGGGCACGCGGCGGCCCACCTCGCCGACGACGCGTCCTGCGTGGTCGTCTCCAGCGCGATCCGCCCCGACAACCCCGAGCTGCTGCGCGCCGCCGAACTGTCCGTCCCCGTGGTGCACCGCTCCGACGCGCTGGCCTCCCTGATGAACGGCGCACGCGCCATCGCGGTCGCCGGCACGCACGGCAAGACCACCACCACGTCGATGCTGGCCGTCGCCCTCTCGTCGCTGAGCCTGGCCCCCTCGTACGCCATCGGCGGCGACCTGGAGGGCCCCGGCACCAACGCCACGCACGGCGAAGGGGACATCTTCGTCGCGGAGGCGGACGAGAGCGACCGCAGCTTCCAGAAGTACGACCCCGAGGTCGCGATCGTCCTCAACGTGGAGCTGGACCACCACGCGAACTACGCCTCGATGGACGAGATCTACGACTCCTTCGAGACGTTCGTCGGCAAGGTCGTCCCCGGCGGCACCCTGGTCGTCTCCGCCGACCAGCCGGGCGCCGTCGAGCTGACCCGCCGGGTCCGCGACCTCTCCGACCTGAAGGTCGTCACGTACGGCTCCGCCGAGGACGCCGACGTACGTGTCCACAAGGTCACC
This sequence comes from Streptomyces sp. NPDC007346, assembly GCF_040703535.1. Taxonomy (NCBI): domain Bacteria; kingdom Bacillati; phylum Actinomycetota; class Actinomycetes; order Kitasatosporales; family Streptomycetaceae; genus Streptomyces; species Streptomyces sp. NPDC007346. The sequence goes on along the minus strand of NZ_JBEYKR010000073.1, from coordinate 17,078 downwards.
CCGCGCGGCCTGACCAGCGAGGTCACGGTCCTGCTCAACGGCAGGTTCCTCACCTTCACCGTCTCGGTCCCCGGCAGCCACTACGCCCACAACGCGGTCGCGGCCCTCGCCGCCGGGGTCGCCCTCGGCATCCCCGCGCACAACCTGGCCTCCGCGATCGGCAGCTACACCGGGGTCAAGCGCCGCCTCCAGCTCAAGGGCGAGGCGGCGGGCGTGCAGGTCATCGACTCGTACGCCCACCACCCCACCGAGATGACCGCCGACCTGGAGGCCATGCGCGGCGCCGCCGCCGACGCCCGCATCCTGGTCGTCTTCCAGCCGCACCTGTTCTCCCGTACGCAGGAGCTGGGCACCGAGATGGGCCAGGCCCTCGCGCTGGCCGACGCCTCCGTGGTCCTGGACATCTACCCGGCCCGCGAGGACCCGATCCCCGGCATCACCAGCGCCCTGATCATCGACGCGGCGAAGGCGGCGGGCGCCGAGGTCACCGCCGTCCACGACCAGGACGCGGTCCCGGCCGCCGTCGCGGGAATGGCGAAGCCCGGCGATCTCGTTCTCACCATGGGAGCGGGCGATGTCACCGACCTCGGCCCGCGCATCCTCGACCACCTGTCGAGCGACCACCAGTCGAGCTGAGGGAGCGAGCCGTGCCGTACGACGTCGAGAAGCCGGACGAGCAGTGGCGGGCGGAGCTGTCCCCCGCCGAGTACCAGGTCCTGCGCCAGGCCGGCACCGAGCCCGCCTTCCGGGGTGAGTACACCGACACCAAGACGGCGGGCGTCTACTCCTGCCGGGCCTGCGGGGCGGAGCTGTTCCGCTCCGACACCAAGTTCGAGTCGCACTGCGGCTGGCCGTCCTTCTACGACCCGAAGGACACGGACGCGGTCGAGCTGGTCGAGGACCGCGCCCACGGCATGGTCCGCACCGAGGTGCGCTGCGCCCGCTGCGGCTCGCACCTGGGCCACGTCTTCGAGGGCGAGGGCTACCCGACCCCCACGGACCAGCGGTACTGCATCAACTCGATCTCGCTGACGCTGGCGCCGGACGAGAGCTGACGCCGACGCCGCTGGAGGGCCCTGACAGCCGAGTGCCCCGGCCCGGGAGAGTTCCACTTCCGGGCCGGGGCACTGTCATGGGACCAGCCTGCCCCGCAGGGCGGCGTGTCCCCCTTCGGTGATCACTCGCCGTCGTCGTCGCTCTCGGCCGCCTCGGAGCGCAGCAGCGGGTGGATGACCCCGGGGAAGACCCGGGCCCGGACGACCTCCTCGGCCGACCCGCCCTGCACGACCGTCTCCGCGACGCCCCAGGGCCGTCCGGCGAGGTGGACGGTCAGGGTGTACGACGAGGGGCAGCCGGTGCACTCGTAGCGGTCGGCCCAGGTCTCGACCTCGGTGGTGGAGCCCGGGTAGCGCTTCACATGGCGGTGGCGGGCGTGGCAGCGGTCGCAGGTCTCGCCGGGTTCACAGGTCCCGCCGCACGGACACGGCACGTCGAAGCTGTCGGCGGGCTTCCAGCGCTGCACGAGGACGGCCTCGCGGGTGGCGCCCATGTCCTTCATGGCCTTGAGGTTGCGGGCGGCGACGTTGTACGACTCGCCGGTGGCCGCCATCCGGTCGCGGATGACGTCCTTGCGTCCACGGTTGGTCGTCATACGGCTCCTCCTGGGTTCACGCAGCCCGCCAGGAGGCCCATGAGTGATATCGGTACGTCTTTACGGTACCTGTCCGGGCCCGGCGCACGGACCGGCCGGACGAGCCCGGCCGCCCGAACCCGGCCATCCGGTCTGGGCCGGGCGGCTCGTAAGATCACCGGATCGCCGCAGAACACCGACAGGGGGAGGCCGATGGTGGCAGGAGACACCCAGCAGACGGAGGTGCCGGTGGCCCGGCCCCGCAACACACCCGCCCGGGTCGCCGCCTGGGCCGCCGCTCTGGGCGCCGGCCTCATCGTGGCCATCGTGCTGGCACCGATGTTCTGGCTGATGTACGGCGGCTTCTACACGGTCTTCATGTTCCTGTGCGGCCTCGTCGCCATCCCGGCCGGCCACCTCGGCCGCCGCCGGGGCAAGCGGCTGGGCGGCCGCGACCGGGGCGTGGCCCTGCTCGCCATCGTCACCGGCTGGCTGCTGATCCTCTGCGCCCTGGTGCTGGTGCTCGCGTACGTGGGGCTGGTGGCGGGACTCGGGGTCCTGGTCGACTCCGCGAGCTGAGCATGCGGGCGCGCCCCTCGGCGGGCGCGCCCGGAGAGCGGGGAGGGGGCTCAGCCCCCGGCGGCGTACGCGAGGAAGTGCGTCCAGGTGGTCGGGGAGAGGGCGAGCTGCGGGCTCTCCTCGATCTTGGAGTCGCGGACGTGGACGGTGGAGGGGCAGGCGGCGACCTCGACGCAGGAGTCCCCGGAGCCGCCGCTGTAACTCGACTTGTGCCACTCCAGCGCGACCTCCACGCAGGAATCGCCGGAGCCGCTGCTGTAGCTGCTCTTGAACCAGGCCAGGTCTGTCGTGCTCATCTCGCTCCTCGCATACGCCACATCAGGCCCTTGGAATCGTCCAACGAGAGAGCCTGTGAACGCATACTGGCACACCGCATCTGGAGTGCGCTGATCACTTTGGGGTCGGAGATGAACTGTCCGTGCTCCTGTCCCTCCAGGTAGCCCAACCACTTGTGGTCCGGGGTCTCCAGCAGCTGCATCGGTCCGTCCAGGCCCGCGTGGTGATGCCGTACCAGCGGCATGATCTGGATGTCCACATTGCGCAGCTCGGACAGTTCGAGAATGTGGTCGATCAGCTCCCTGGTGACCTCCTCGCCGCCCAACTGCCTCAGGAACAGGTGCTCTTCGAGGATGAAGGTGAACGCGGTGTTCGGCCGGTTCTGCAGGAGCTGCTGACGCTCCAACCGAGCCGTGAGCTGTGCCTCGATCTGCTCGTCCCCGAGTGGTGGCAACTGGTCGGTGAACAGCGTCCGCGCGTACGCAGGTGTCTGCAACAGCCCCGGGATCAACCGGCACTCGTACGTGTACAGGCTCAGCGCTGTCAGCTCCAGCTCCGCCCACTGCCGGAACCAGCTCGCCAGCCCCTTCCGTCGCGTCAGATGCTTTGCCGCGGCCAGGATCACCCCGAACGCGTCCAGAATCCCATCCGCCCGCTCCGCGAAGTCCGGGGGCGGGAGCCTGCGGCCCTGCTCGATGGAGGCGATGGTCTCAGGTGAGTACCCGACGAGCGGGGCGAACTGCTCCTGCGTCAGCCGCGCCCGCTTGCGGAAGGTCTTGACGACTTCCCCGAACATCTTGAGGTTGTAGTGCGGTTCGGGCTCGCTGCTGCGCCCGCCGCCGTTGCCGAAGGTCCCGTACGTGCTGTCGATGCCATCCGTGCCGTGCGTCATGTACGGCCACCTCCCCATGCGCCTGTCCTGGTTCGCAACCCGTCCATGCTCACGGAACGTGATCCGTACTGTCTACCCTTCGCGCCCGTACGCTGACTCAGCGTACGGGTTGCTGACCTGGTGAAGAGGGGCGCTGGGCCGGGAATCTGGGGGCATGGAAGCACCTACGAAGACCCAACCCGACGTAACCGTACGTGTGTTCAAGCGGCAGTTCAGCTCGAATGCGCGCGGCGCCCGGCTCGCCCGCCGCGTCGGCCTCTACCGGCTGCACGCCTGGGGCATCCCGTACCTCAGTGACGCCTCGGAGTCGGCGGCCCTGATCATCGGTGAGCTGACGGCCAACGCGGCGACCCACGGGCGTGTCCCCGGCCGCGATTTCGAGCTGCGTCTGACGCACAGGCCCGGCGACCGGGAGACCGTCGGGGTGCTACGGATCGAGGTGTCCGACACCCGCACCGAGTGCCGGCCGCCGGGGCCCGGGGAGATCACCGCACCGGCGGACGGCGACGACAGCGGGCGCGGGCTGCTGATCGTGGACGCGCTGGCGGACCGCTGGGCGGTCGTCGACCGCGAACCACCGGGCAAGACGGTCCGCGCGGAGCTGGACCTGCTGTACTGATCGCTCGGGCCGCCGACGGTGACGGGTGGCGGGTGGCGGGTGACGGGTGGCGGGTGGGGTCAGTGGTCGGAGTAGCTGAAGTCGCCCATGGTCCAGGCGCTGACGTCCTCGATCGCCACCCGGTACATCCCGCCCGTCTCCGGGATCCCCACCGAACCCTGAAGGATCCGCGCCACATGGAAATGCAGATGCGTGGGCGGCCCCTCCTTGCGCGAGGTGGCGGTGAAGGCGGCGGAGAACTCGCTCAGTTGGACCGAGTCCGCCAGAACCTCCGACACCCGCTGCCTCCAGACGGCCTCGGGGGCCAGTCGGCCGGTGATGACAGCACCCCCGGCAACCACGGTCAGCGACATCTGGTTGCTGTTTCCGGACTCCACCAGGGTGGCCACATCAACGAGCAACTCGTCAGGCTTCGACATGACCACGATTCTAGTGGGCGGCCCCGCCCACCGGCCCTCCTGGCCGGGACCTGTCTGTGTCGTGGGCATCGCGCGCCGGGGAGCACCGCGGCGATGCGCTCCCCGGCCAGCGCCCCGGGGCCCCTCGGAACGGTGCCCCGGCCCGGACCGGCGGGCAGGGGCGCGGGACGCCGTACGCCGTCAGGTCAGGCGCACTTGAGCTCCTTCTGCGCGAAGGTGGTGAACTGCTGGAGGAGGCCGGGGAGGGTTTTACGGTGGTTCTGCACCCGGGCGCCGCTGAGGAAAATGTTGAGCTCAAGATAGTTCGCGGTTGATGGGCCAGAGTCGACGGGCGTTTTGCAGGGAAAGTAGGTGAGTGCTCCGGTGTCCCACGCGATGCCCTTCTTTCCGATGCTGAGCGGGTCCGGATCAAGTCGGTCGAACGAACTCCATTCGAAACCGGCCTCGGTCTCCTGGAAACTTGCACGTGCGCTGAACGCGCTGTCCCCATCGACATGAACGAGGCAGCTTGCCGACTGCTTGCGCTCCGAGAAGGAGAAGGCGTTGGTGTCCTGACTCAGTCTGTCGCCCACGGGCAGGAAGGGTTGAATGTCGTTGCGGTCGAACGCGTTCCAGCAGAACTGCTCCGGTAGTTTCGGGGCAGTTTTTGTCTCTTCCTCGGCGCAGCCGACTGTAGCTGCGATGAGTGAGAGGGAGATGGCTGCTGCGAATCTTTTGATGTGACGCATGGTGGTCCCTCCCTCAGGGGCGGTTTTCCACGGACAAGGAGCGCCCGCTGGAGTATGCACTCCCCGTCTCGGTGGAAGCGGACCCCAGGAAGACGCTGTATTCCGCAGGTGTCAGCCCGGCTGCCTTGCCGCCCGTGGCGACGGCAGCTGCTGCTGCCTTCTTGGTTGCTTCCTCAGCTTGCGTGTAGCTCTCCCCCTTTGTGAGTGCCGCTTTCCCCAGGTCCTCCTTTTTTGACTTCTCCACGACTGCTTCGGTGATGTCCTCCTGGACCCAGGTGACGACGTCCCCGCCCACAGGAATCATTTCGACGTACTTGGCCCCGACGAGATCGATGATTCGATTTTTCCATTTCGCATGGTTCTCGATCCCCTGGTTGTACTCTCCGCTCAGGGTCAGCCCCGCCGTACCCGGCCCGCGATCCGGCGGCCCAGGCGGCCCAGCGCGCTCGACCTGCTCCAGTCGCGGAAGGCGTTCGCCCGGCCGCTGCTGCCCGTCCGGCCCACCGTCTCCTCGACCTCGGCGACCGACTCGGCGGACATTCCCCGTACGGCGGGGCGCAGCACCTCCTCCAGGAGGGCGGCGGCCGTGGTCGTCCAGGCGGCGCCCGCGTGGGGGTGGGCGGTCCAGACGGTGAAGCAGTCCGCCGCGTAGGCGGGTTGGGTGCTCAGCCGGGCGCGCGTCGGCTCCGAGCGGGCGGCGTGGTCGTAGGCGGCGATCAGTTCGGTGTCGTCGCTCTGGACGAAGGCGTACAGCTCCGCCCCCGGCCGGTCCGGGGCCAGCAGGCGTTCGACCAGGGCGGTGAACGCCCGCTCCCGGACCGCCGGTTCGAGCGGTTCGGCCCGGTCGTGCAGCGTACGGACCTGCTCCGCCCAGCCGGGCTCCGGCGCCCCCGTCCGCAGGTCGCGGCAGAGGTCCAGGAGTTGGAGCGCGGCCCGCTCCCGGCCGCCGATCTCCTGCGGGAAGCCGCGCAACAGGTCGTGGGCGAGGGCGGTGGCGTCCTCCGCGTCCGCCGGGGCGCCGAGCGCGGCGTCGACCAGGCGGGCCCACGTACCGGCCGTCCGGTGCGCGTCCGAGGTCGCCGCCTCCAGCAGCAGCCTGGCCTCCTCCACGGTCGGGGCCCGGTCCTCCCAGACCAGGCCCACCCCCGTACGCAGCACCAGGGGTTCGGCGAAGGGGGAGAGGCCGGCCGCCCGCAGGACCCGGTGCCAGACGCCCGTCCGGTCCCGGCCGAGAGTCGTCGTCGCGACCGGCACCTCGGCGCACATGCGCAGGTGCGGCAGCGCCTGCGTGCCGGTGAACGGCAGCGTGACCCGCTCCAGGAACCGGGCCACCGCCCCGGGGTCGTCGGGCGCGACCCGGTCCAGCGCGCCGAGCAACGCGGTCCGTACGTCGAACTGTTCGTCCAGCAGCTCCAGGAGGGCCGGAGCGAAGGCGGGCGCCCCGTCGGCCTCGTCCGCCCCCGCCTCCGCCAGCAGCGCCGGGGCCAGCCGGTCCACGACGCCCGGCAGCAACTCCGTACGGTCGACGCCCAACAGCCTTGCCACCCGCAGCAGTTGTACGGTCCGCGCCACCGGCCGCGCCGCACCCGCGCCGCTCTCCAGCTCGGCCAGGATCTCCGGCCCCAGCACTCCGGCGACGGCCTCCCCGTCCGGGCCCGTGAACGCGTCCCGGCGCGGCAGCTCCAGCGAACCGTTGCCGCCCCGCACCGCCTCCGTCACCAGCATCGCGGCGAGCGGCACGGTGACCGAGGCCGGGCACCGACCGTCCAGCGCGCCGAACAGCCGTCCCATCGCGTCGAATTCGGAGCCCGTACGGTCGTCGATCCCGGGCGAGGTCAGCGCCTCCACCAACTGGCCGATCCGCTTCGCGTCCAGCGCGTACGGCCGCTCCGCCGCCCAGGCGGCCGCCGCCGCACGCTCCTCGGGCCCGAGCGTGACCCCGGAACACAGGGCGATCACGGCCAACGGCCCGGCGGCGAACGGGTCCCCGGGCAGCTCACGCGCCTCCTGGAACAGCTCCGGCGCCCGGCTCCGCCACACCCGGGCCGCGGTCCTGGCCCACACGTCCGGCACACCGTCCGCCGGGGGCCGGTCCGCGCACACATGGACCCGCAACCCCGCCTCACGCGCCGCAGCCGCGTCCTCGGGCAGCGCCCCCACCACCCGCAACGCCGAACTCCCCGGCCGCCGGGTGTACGTGGTGAACGTCAGCCGCTCCACGCTCTCCCTCGGCAGGGCCGCCGCCGCCAGCCCCAGCCAGCGGGCCACATCCGCGCTCCGCTTCTCCACCAGCACCACCGGCCCACCCGCCGGGGCCTCCTCGCTCGCCCGGCGCAGATCGGCCAGGACCGCCGCCAGCCACGGGCCGCGCGAGACGGCGAAGTCGTCGAGCCCCTCCCGTACGGGCGCGGGGCCCGGCGGCAGCGTGCCGAGCGGGTCGGGCAGCGCCCCGCCGAGAGGCGTCGCGGAGACCCAGTGCGGCGACCGCCACGCCTCCACCGGCAGCCGGTCGCCCGGCAGCGGCACACCCGGGGGCAGGTGCACCGCGTGCGTGTGGAACCGTACGGGCGCCGTGGCCTCGCCGCGTGCCGGAGCCGTACGGCCGACGAGGCGGCTGCCGTCGGAGAGTACGGCGTAGGTGAACGCCTGCGGCAGCGACCTCAGTTCGGCGTCGGCGGGCCGGTGCGACGACCCGTCCGGGAGCGCATACCCGACCAGAGGCTCGATCTCCGCGAGCAGCGCGGCCGTCACCCCTGGCCCGACCGCCGTGAACCGGCCCGTCCTCTCCTCGTCTTCCGGCGCGGCGGAGATGTGGTGCACCTGTGCAAGGCTCATCTGTCGGCCCTCTTCGTCCTGCCGCGACCGGTCCCCGTTCCACCCACCACGCGACCGGGTCGGGGGAGAAGTCCACAGCCGCGGGGGCGACGTTATCAAGGACGGAGCCGATGTCCCTACGCTGCGTCAGGTGCTGGCCAGAAGACCGCTCCCCGGGCGGCGGCCCGTGGGCCACCGCCCCTCTCCCGGGTCTGCCGCCCTTACGTCAGCGGCTCCACCCACACGTTCCGGTACCTGATCCTGCTGCCGTGGTCCTGGAGCCTGATGGCCCCCGCCGTCGCGGCCTCGGCCGCGCCGCCGCCGGTCGGGCCGTCGACCGCCACGTCGTCGTGGACGGTGACACCGTTCCAGACCACGGTGATCCTCGCGTCCTCGGTCTTGTCGCCCGATGCGTCGAAGCGGGCCGCGCGGAACGTGATGTCGTACGTCTGCCACGTCTCCGGGGCCGTGGCCGCGTTCACGTCCGGGGCCTTCTTCGTGTAGATCGCCCCGGCCTCGTCGTCGGCGAGCGTGTCGTCACCGTACGAGTCCAGGATCTGCACCTCGTACCGCTCCTGGAGGTAGACCCCGCTGTTGGCGCGGTCCTGGCCGGTCACGTCCGGCGGGAGGTTCGGCAGCCAGAACTCCACGTGGACGCGGAAGTCCTCGAACCCCTGCTTGGTGCGCAGGTCGCCGTTGGCGATCTCCATCTCGCCGCCGCTCACCGGCCATTCGGGCGTGCGGCCGTCCGGGTGCTGCCAGTTCGCCTGGTCGGTGCCGTCGAAGAGCGGGATGCGGGCGCCCTCGGGGTGGACGGCGATCATGTCGAGGTTCACATGGCCGGTGTCGCCGCTGTCGTAGGAGTAGGTGATGGTGTTGTGGCCCGCCTCCAGCTCCAGTTGCTCGTTCCTCGTCGCCCAGGTCTTCCAGTCGGTGGTGGAGGCCAGGCTCGTCTGACGGACCTTCGTGCCGTTGACGTGGACGCTGACCGTCCTGGTGCCGGGGGCCGGGTCCGGGCCGTTGGAGTAGCGCAGGCCGACGTCGTACGTCCCCGCCTTCCCGGTCCTCACGTCGAAGGTGACCGCCGCGCCCTCGGTGCCGAAGTCGTCGACGAAGCCGCCGCCCGAGTAGCCCGCGTGCTCGGTGTCGACGCCCGCGCCGCCGGTGAGGGTGGCTTCCTCCGCCTCGTACAGGGTGGCCGGAGGCTGGTCGCCGGGCAGGGAGTTGAGTGTGTACCAGGCCTCCGTGGACCACAGCTCCGTGCCGTTCGCGGAGGAGAAGGGGCGCGGGGAGCGGACGTGGACGACGCGGTTCGCCTTGAGGCCGGGCAGCGTGAGCGTGACCTTCTTGCGGTCCTCGGAGAGCGTCGCCGAGCCGACCTGGAGGGTCTCCTCGTCGATCTTGGGGCCGCCGTAGGCCGGGGTGGGGGCGTACGTCCACTGCTCGACCCGGTAGCTCTCGGCGAGCCGCGCCGCCGTTTCCTCCGAGAGCGGCTCGGTGTACTCCAGCTCGAAGCCGCCCGGCTTCGCCCGCATCGCCAGGATGTCGAACGCCTCGTCACCGCTGGGGGAGAGCTTCTGGAGCCCGTACGTCAGCTTGCCCTCCTGGCCCCAGTTGCCGCCCGCGCCGAGCCCGCCGGCGTAGATCGCGCCGTCCGGGCCCATGCTGATCCGGTTGACGCCCGCCTCCAGGCCCTGGGTGAAGCGGAAGACCGCACCCTGGTACTCGCCGTCGACCTTCTCCAGGTAGGCACGTTGGATGCCGCCGTACGTGACGTCCCCGATCAGCATCTGTCCGGCGAACCGGCCCTCGGTCAACTGGAGCGGTGTGCTGGGCGAGTTGGCTATCTCGTTCTGCGGGAGCCAGAGCACCGGCTTGGTGACCGGCTTCGTGTCGAAGGGGCCCGACGGGTTGGTGTAGTGGTTGAAGAAGCGGTCCTGCTTGACGTGGACCAGCTTCGAGGAGGGCAGCCAGCCGCCCTGGTTGTCCAGGACGAACAGGTCGTCCTCCGGGCCCCAGCCGATGCCGTTGGGTGTGCGCAGGCCACCGGCGATGTGACTGACCTCGCCGGTCTCCTGGTTCACCTTGATGGTGGAGCCGCGGTCCGGCGCCGGCTGCGGGTCGGTCGTCGCGCCGCCGAGGTCGATCGCCACGGACAGGTTGAGGTAGAAGTGGCCGTCGCGGTGGAGCAGGCCGAAGGCGAACTCGTGGAAGTTCCCGCCGTACGGCCAGGTGGCCACGGTCCGCCGCTCGTCGACGACGTCGTCGCCGTCCGTGTCGGCCAGCTCGGTCAGCTCGTGCTTCTGCGAGACGTAGAGCCTGCCGTCGACGGCCTTGATGCCCATGGGCTCCTTGAGCCCCTCGGCCACCTTCTTCACCTTCACCCGGTCCGGGCCGCTCTCGCCCCGGACGTCGTCCAGGAGGTAGACCTCACCCATCTCGTTGTCCGTGCCGCCCCAGGTCGTCACCGCGAGCCGCCCGTCCGGCAGCCAGTCCATCGCGGAGACCTGCGGCTCGAACCCCGCCGGGCGCAGATCGGTGAGCGCGTAGTCCGGGTGCACCTCGGTCAACGGCAGCCCGTCGCCGGGGGAGTCGAGCACGCCCTCGCACTCCTTGCGGCCCGGCGCCGTCACCCGTACGACGTCGGCGTCCGTGGACAGCACGGAGCCCGGTACGACGGTGAAGTCGTCGGCGCCCGGCGGCTGCCAGGCGAGCGTGATCCGCTGGCCGCCGGTGCGGTCGAAGTGGTCGATGCGCAGGGAGTGGTGGCCGGCGGTGAGGGGGACCGTCCCGTCCTTCGGGTCGGCACCGTGCAACCCGTCGTGATCGATGACGAGTCGGTCGTCGATCAGCAGCCGGGACCCGTCGTCGCTGGTGAGCCGGAACGCGTACGAACCGTCCTCGGGGACGTCGATGTTGGCCGTCACCTGGGAGACGAAGTGGTCGTCGAAGCCGAAGTCGTCCGCCGAGTCCCAGTCGATCTGCGGCATCAGCTTGTCGACGTTGGGCGTCTGGCCCGCCTTGATGTCGCACAACTCCTCCAGAGGCACCCGCACATCGAAGACACGCAGGGTCACCCCCGGTTCCTGCGGGGGGAGTTCGTCCGGCGCGGCCGGCGCGGCGGTGGCCGGGACGGCGGCGAGGGCGCCGATGAGGAACGAGGAGGCCAGCAGGCCGGTCAGATGCCTGCGGAGCGGTCGGCGCCTGAGGGCGGGTTGTCTGCGGAAGAGAGGGAACGGCCGTGGATGCATTCTTCCTCCTGGCCCCTCGCAGCGAGAGGCACGTCGCGGCGGTGGGTGGGGCCACCCGGCGCCCGGGGGTGAACGTTCGGCTCGTGCGGGTCAGGCTGCGTGACCCCGGCGTGACTCCGGCGGGTCGCGACGAAACAGTAGGAGGCTTCTGCCGACGCCGTCCATACTTCGTCACCCCTGTGTTCAAAGTTCGCCGGTGTTCGTGCAAAGGTCTGAACGTGACGAGCCCTGAGGGTTTCTGTCGGTTTGTCGGCCCTGGGCCCGTACTACGTTGGCGTCATGAACGAAGTGAGGCTTTCGGCCGGCGTGGTCGAGTACGAGGACAGCGGCGGCGACGGGCCGGTGGTGGTCCTCCTGCACGGTGTCGCCATGAACGGCTCGCTCTGGCGCCATGTCGTCGCCGGACTCGGGGACGGGGTGCGGTGCGTCGTGCCGACCCTGCCGCTCGGCGGGCACCGCCGGCCGATGGAGCCCGACGCGGACCTGACGGTGCTCGGCGTCGCCCGGCTGGTCGCGGAGTTCCTGGAGGCGCTCCGGCTGGACGACGTGACCCTGGTGATGAACGACTGGGGCGGCGCCCAGGCGCTCGTCGCCGACGGGCGGGCCGGCCGGATCGGCAGGCTCGTCATCACGTCCTGCGAGGCGTTCGACAACTACCCGCCCGGACTCCCCGGCCGGAACCTGGCCACCCTCGCCAGGCTGCCCGGCGGGCTGGAGTTCGCCTTCACCCTGCTGAGGCTGAAGCCTGCCCGGCGGCTGCCCATGACCTGGGGGCGGATGAGCAAGCGGCCCGTCCCGGACGCGGTCATGGACGGCTGGTTCCGTCCTCTGTGGGCCTCCAAGGAGATCCGCCGTGACCTGCGGACGTATGTGCTCGGAGTGCCGGAGAAGGCCGAACTGCTGGAATGGGCCGAGCAGTTGCGTACGTTCGACCGTCCCGCACTCGTCATCTGGGCCGCCGAGGACCGGGTCATGCCGCCCGACCACGGCCGACGCCTCGCCGAACTCCTCCCGCAGGGGCGGCTCGTGGAGGTCACCGACAGCTACACGCTCCTTCCGGAGGACCGGCCGGACGCTCTCGTCGAGCACATCACCGCTTTCCTGGCCGAGACCACCTCCTGGGAGCCGAAGCCGCCGCGCTGACGCCCGAAGTCGTGCTGGGCGCCGAAGTCGCCGTGCTGATGGCCGAAGTCGTGCTGGGCGCCGAAGTTGCCGTGCTGTGGCCGAAGTCGTGCTGGGTGCCGAAGTCGCCGTGCTGACGGCCGAAGTCGCGCCGGCAGCTGTAGACGGACACATGCGGGCCCTGTCACGTGTGTTCCGATGGCGCAACAGTCCCCCGCCGACGCCGCTCCGCCCGCGCCCGCCGAACCTATGATCGGCGCTGCGTCGAGAGAGCGGGGGAGCGCTGTGGACTGTCAAGGGCCGTTAGGCCAAGGCCGGTTCGGTGGTCGGGGGCAGGGGCGGAGACGGGGGCGGAGTGCCGCGGTCCTCGTGATGGTGCCGCTGCTGCTCGCCGGATGCTCGGGCGGCGGGGGCGACAGCCCCGGTACGGAGAGCCCGGACCCCTCGGGCGGCGACGGCGCGCGTGCGAGCGCCGCCACCGGGGCCGGCGCCTCGGCCGTGCCCGAGCCCGACCCCGCCCGCCTGCCCAGGACCCGGGCCGCCGCGCTCGACCTCATCGACCGGGTCATCGTCGGCCCCGACGCCTTCGGCCCCGGGGTGGTGAAGCGGAGCCCGTACGAGAGTGGCCCGGACACCTGGCCCGTGCTCGGCGCGGACTGCGTCTGGAAGTAGGAGAAGCCGGCCCGCACGGTCCTGGCCACCCGCACCCGGTCCTTCGAGGTGCCCGCGGCCCAGGGCAAGGGGCCCATCCGGCTCGCCGCCGTCGTCACCGTCCACCGCACCCGCCAGGACGCGGAGTGGGAGATGGCCCGGTCCATCGAGGAGACCATGCGCTGCCCCACCCAGCAGCTCACCGCCGACGAGCAGATCGGCGGCATGATCGCGGCCGCGCTGCTCGGGGGAGAGGAGGTCCAGCCCAACTCCGAGGACGCGCTGAGCGAGACCGGCGAGTACCGGTCCACCGAACTCGGCGGGCCGCACCACTACGTCTGGCAGCAGGCCCAGACGTACCAGGTCACCGTCGCCGTGACCGGCAAGGGGGCGAAGGGGCGGACCGAAGACGAGGTCGACGCCCTCGTCATCGAGGCGCAGGCGGCCATGCTGGTCCGGCTGGAGACCGCCGTCGGGAAGCAGAGCTGAGGCCGGGCGATGGACACACTGCGACCGAACGACCCCGCGCGCATCGGCGGACACCGGCTCCTGGGCCGCCTCGGAGCGGGCGGCATGGGCGTCGTCTACCTCGGGCGCACCGACGCCGGAGCGCTCGCCGCCCTCAAGGTGATCCTCCCCGAGTACGCCGGGGACGAGGGCTTCCGGACCCGCTTCCGCCGCGAGGCCGAGGCGGCCCGCCGGGTGGACAGCCCCTGGGCCGTCCCGGTCACCGGGGCCGACACCGAGTCCGAAACCCCCTGGCTGGCAACGGAGTTCGTGCCAGGACCGACACTCGCGGAGGTCGTCGCCCGGTGCGGTCCGCTGCCTGCCCGCAGCGTCCGCGTGCTCGGCCGGCTGCTCTCCCGCGCCCTGAGCGCCGTCCACGGGGCCGGACTGGTCCACCGGGACGTCAAACCGGGCAACGTCCTGCTGGCGGCGGACGGCCCCCGGCTCATCGACTTCGGGATCGCCCGGACCGCCGACGCCACCGCGCTGACCGCCACCGGCCTCGTCGTCGGCACCCCCGGCTTCCTGCCGCCCGAGCAGGCGACCGGGAACGGGGCGGGCGCCGGGCCGGCGGGGGACGTCTTCTCCCTCGGCTGCCTCCTGGCGTACGCGGCCACCGGCCGGCCGCCCTTCGGCAGCGGGGCCGTCGACGCCTTGCTCTACCGCACGGTCCACGACGAACCCGATCTCGGCGGCGTCGACGACCCCGAACTGCGGGCCCTGCTCGCGGACTGCCTGTCCAAGGACCCGGCCGCCCGCCCGGCCGCCGCCGATCTGGACACGCGGATCGCGCAGGACGTGCCGGGCGACGGCGCGAGCGCCGACTGGCTGCCCGAGGACGCCGTCCGCATGGTCGCGGAGCGGTCGGCGGAGATGCTGGCGCTGCCCGACATCGATGCCACGGTGATCGCGTCCCCTGAGAAGCCGGAGCCGGAGCCGGAGCCGGAGACAGTGCCGGTGTCGGTGTCGGCCCGGCGGCGGTTCCTGGCGCTCGCGGCGGGCGGTGCGGTGGTCCTCGGGGCGGGCGCCTTCGCCGCCGTACGACTGGCCCGCCACGAGTCCGGCGGCCGGGGCGCCGCTCCCGCCGGGCGGCGCTGGATCATCGGCGTGCACGCCGACCTGACGGGCGCGCGGAAGGCGGCCGGGCGGGCGCAGGAGCGCGGGGTGCGGCTGGCGGTCGACCGCTTCAACTCCCGTACGGACAAGCCCTTCACGCTCGCCGTGAAGGTGCTCGACGACCAGGGGGATCCGGCACGTTCGGTGCGGGTGGCCGAGGAGTTCGCCCGCGACCGGGACGTACTCGCGGTCATCGGCCCGACGGGCGACGCCGCCACCGCCGCCGCGCTGCCCGCGTACGACGAAGCGGTGCTGCCCCTCCTGACGGTGTCGTCGCTCCGGATCGCCTACCCGCGGCGCGTCAACGCCGCCTTCTTCCAGGCCTCCCCCTCCTACGCGGCGCTCTGCGTCCCCATCGTCAGCCGCCTCGTCCTGCGCCCCGGCGTCGAGCGGCTCGGTGTCCTGATCGACCGGTCAGGCGGGCAGGACGCGTACCAGGCGGGGTACGCGGCCAACCTGATGACCCCCAGCCTCACCACCGCCACCACCCACCCGCGCGTGGTCCCGCCCGGGACGACGGATCTCGGGCCGGTGATCGCGGACCTCCTCGCCCACCGCAGCGACGCGCTCTTCTACGCGGGGGACGCGGCCGGGGCCGCCCGTGCCGCGCGCGCCCTGGCCGGCACGCCCTTCGAGGGGCCGCGCGTGGCCCAACACACCGCCATGGTGCCGGAGTTCCTGGAGCGTGCGGGGGAGGCCGCCGAGGGGTGGGAGTTCATCGCCCCGTTCACGGACGCGGGAGCGGGCGCGACAGTCGGGGCGGTGGCCGGGGCGGCAGGCTTCGCCGCCGCGCACCGCGAGCGCTTCGGCGCGGCCCCCGCCGCCTGGTCCGCCGAGGCGTACGACGTCGCCGGACTCGTCGCCCAGCAGGTGGCCGCCCTGGTGCGCTCCGCCGCGAAGCGCGGTGCGGGGGAGGGTGGTTCACCTGGCTCACCTGGTTCGCCGACCGGCTCGCCCGCCGGTTCACCGGGCGAGTCGGGCACAGGCGCACCGGGTGAGCCGGGCACAGGTGCACCGGACACAGGTTCACCGAGCGAGCCGGACACCGGTTCGCCGAGCGCCGCGCCCTCCGGTCCAGCGACCGCCTCGCCCACCGGGGACGGGCGCCCTGGCCGCGCCGCGCTCGCCGCCGCCATCACCGCTTCCACGTACAAGGGCATCTCCCGGACCTACGCCTTCGACGAGGAGGGGCAGCAACTGGTGGGCCGCGACGCTCACCTCCACCGGGTGGAGGCCGGCCGCTACCGCTACATCGGCCCGGCCCCGCAACCGAAGGGCTGACGTGCGGCCCCTCACCTCCCAGGACCCCCGCACCGTCGGCCCGTACCGCACGCTGGCCCGGCTCGGTGCGGGCGGGATGGGCGTGGTGTACCTGGCGCGCTCGACGGGCGGGACGCTCGCCGCCGTGAAGGTGATCCGCGCCGAGCACGCGGCCGACCCCCGCTTCCGGGCCCGGTTCCGCCGGGAGGCGGAGGCCGCCGGGCGGATCACCGGGCCGTGGGTGGTCCCGGTGCTCGGCGCGGACACCGAGGCGCGGGAACCGTGGCTGGCGACCGCGTTCGTCCCCGGCCCGTCCCTGGGCGAGGTGGTCGGGGGCCGGGGCGCCCTGCCCGCCGCGACCGTACGGGCGCTCGGGGTGCGGCTCGCGGCGGCCCTGGTCACCGTCCACGAGGGCGGGCTGATCCACCGCGACGTGAAACCCGGCAACGTTCTCCTCGCCCTGGACGGGCCCCGGCTCATCGACTTCGGGATCGCCCGGCACGAGGGCGCCACGGCCCTCACCGCCACCGACGCGGTGATCGGGACCCCCGGCTACCTCGCCCCCGAACAGGCGTCGGCCGGGCCGGTCGGGCCGGCGTGCGACGTGTTCTCGCTGGGCTGCGTCCTGGTGTACGCGGCCACGGGGAGGCGGCCGTTCGGGGAGGGCAGCCCGGCGGGCGTCCTGTTCCGGACGATCCACGAGGAGCCGGACCTCGGCGGCGTACCGCCTGCCCTGCTGCCCCTGGTCACCGCCTGCCTGGCCAAGGACCCGGGGGCCCGGCCGACGGCGGGGGAGGTGGGCGACGCGCTGGCGGGCGGCGGCGGGGGCCAGGACCCGCGCGCGGCGCTGGCCCTGGCCTCCACACCGCCCACGCCGCCGGCCCCCTGGGCACTGCCCGGCCTCCCCGCCCTGATCGCCGAACGCTCGGCCGCCGCCCTCGCGCTGCCCGACCCCGACCCCGACCGCGACCCCGATCCCGACCGCGACCCCGACCCCGACACCCTCGCCTCCTCCCTCCCCGCCACCGGCACACCGGACGGCGGCGGTCCGGCCTCCGCTCCCACCCTCACCCGCCGCGGGCTCCTGGCCGCCGGGGCGGGCGGTGCCCTGCTCCTGGCGGGCGGCTCCACGGCGGCCTGGCTCTTCCGGGAAAACAGGCCCACCTAACAGGGCACCACACAGAAGGGGCCCAGGGCGAGGGAAATGGGGAGGT
>NZ_JBEYKR010000072.1:0-36155 GCF_040703535.1 Streptomyces sp. NPDC007346 | reverse complement strand
GGGGTTGTCATACCCGGGGGTCCCCCGCCAACCCGCCCGGCCCCTGGCGTTGCCCCCCCCCCGCCCCCCCCGGCAGGTGCCTTGGCGGGGGGGGGGGCCCCCGCCCCCCCCGGGCGCGGGCCCCCGGGCCGCCCTCCGCGCGGTCGAAGGCCTCTGCGAGGGCGGGGAGGGGGCCGGTCAGGCCTCCGGCGACGACGCGGGGCGGCGCTTCCGCTGGCTGATCGCCCCCCGCTCCACGGTGCTCCAGCCCGGGGCCGTGCACAGCGGGCTCACCACCGACCCGGCCGGTGAGGCGGAGCGGCTGCTGGATCTGCTCGTGCGCTGAGCCGGTTCACGGGCGGGGCCGCCGGGTGTGACGTGCGGCCCCCGGGCCCGCGCGCCGTTGACACCGGGTGTCAGGGCTTCTAGCGTCTCGTCTGCTGAAGGTACTAAGCGGTTGCTCAGTCATCGGGCCTCTCCGTCGGGGAACGGCCACGACGTCCGCTGAGCCGCTATCCAAGGGCGAGGAGAACCAAGCATGTCCACCACCGAGCAGCGCGTCGCCATCGTGACGGGAGCGGCGCGGGGCATCGGCGCCGCCACCGCCGTACGCCTGGCGGCCGAGGGCCGCGCCGTCGCCGTACTCGACCTCGACGAGGCGGCCTGCAAGGACACCGTCGAGAAGATCACCGCCGCCGGGGGCACCGCGCTCGCCGTCGGCTGCGACGTGTCGGACGGCGCCCAGGTGGAGGCCGCCGTCGCGCGGGTCGCCGCCGAGCTGGGCGCCCCGACGATCCTCGTGAACAACGCGGGTGTGCTCCGCGACAACCTGCTGTTCAAGATGAGCGAGTCCGACTGGGACATCGTGATGAACGTCCACCTCAAGGGCGCGTTCCTGATGGCGAAGGCCGTCCAGGCGCACATGGTGGAGGCCAAGTTCGGCCGCATCGTCTCGCTGTCCTCCTCCTCGGCCCTCGGCAACCGCGGCCAGGCCAACTACTCCGCCGTCAAGGCGGGGCTCCAGGGCCTCACCAAGACCCTCGCCAAGGAGCTGGGCAAGTTCGGCGTCACCGCCAACGCCGTCGCCCCCGGCTTCATCGTCACCGAGATGACCGCGCAGACCGCCGCCCGCGTCGGCATGGGCTTCGAGGAGTTCCAGGCCGCCGCCGCCACCCAGATCCCGGTCCAGCGCGTCGGCCGTCCCGAGGACGTCGCCAACGCCATCGCCTTCTTCGCCGGTGACGACGCCGGCTTCGTCTCCGGCCAGGTCATCTACGTGGCCGGCGGCCCCCTCAACTGACCCGAAGGGCAGCGAACGACATGACGGTGCAGGACAGCGGAAAGGTCGCCCTCATCACGGGCGCCAGCCGGGGCATCGGCTACGGGATCGCCGAGGCGCTCGTCGCGCGCGGCGACCGGGTGGCCATCACCGGGCGGGGCGAGGACGCCCTGAAGGAGGCCGTGGAGCGGCTCGGCGCCGACCGGGTCATCGCCATCCCGGGCAAGGCCCACGACGAGGTCCACCAGGCGGCCGCGGTCGAGCGGACCATGGAGGCGTTCGGCCGGGTCGACTACCTGGTGAACAACGCGGGGACCAACCCGGTCTTCGGCCCCATGGCCGACCTCGACCTCAATGTCGCCCGCAAGGTCTACGAGACCAACGTGATCTCGGCGCTCGGCTTCGCCCAGCAGACCTGGAAGGCCTGGCAGAAGGAGAACGGCGGGGCGATCGTCAACATCGCCTCCGTCGCCGGTGTCTCCCCCTCGCCGTTCATCGGCGCGTACGGGATGTCCAAGGCGGCCATGGTCAACCTCACCCTTCAGCTGGCGCACGAGTTCGCGCCGGTCGTCCGGGTCAACGCGATCGCCCCCGCCGTGATCAAGACGAAGTTCGCCGAGGCGCTCTATGAGGGCCGTGAGGCGGAGGCGGCCGCCGCCTATCCGCTCGGCAGGCTCGGCGTGCCCGAGGACATCGGAGGCGCCGCCGCCTTCCTCACCTCGGCGCAGTCGGACTGGATCACCGGGCAGACCCTGGTGGTCGACGGAGGGATTTTCCTCAACGCCGGAGTGGGCTGAGAGTGGCCTGGACCGGTTTGGCCTGATTGGCTCAAGTGCCCCGCTGGACCGACGGATTGTTCCGGCGGGGCGCTGCGGTATGGTCTGCCGACCCATGGCTGATCGAGGAGCGTGCACGTGTTCTACCGGGCCAGTCTGCAGGCCGCTGCAGCCCTAGCATCCCTTTCTCTGCTGGCCGGCTGCGGTCTTCTTTCCGAGAGCGGGTCGGAAGCGAATCAGAAGATAACCGTCGGGACGACGAGTTCCCCGACCACCCTTGATCCCGCGGCGGCCTGGGACGGTTCCTGGGAGCTGATGCGGAACGTCTACCAGACGCTGGTGAGCTTCCCCACCGGCAGTACGAGCCCCGAGCCGGACGCGGCCGACACCTGCACCTTCACCGACGCCACGAGCATGGCCTACCGGTGCACGCTCAGGAAGAACCTCAAGTTCTCCAACGGGGAGAAGCTCGACGCCCAGGCCGTGAAGCACTCCATCGACCGGATCGTGGACATCCACTTCAAGGGCGGCCCCGCGGGCATGCTCGGCTCGCTCGACCGGATCGAGACCAAGGGTGACGACACCGTCATCTTCCACCTGAACAAGTCCGACGCCACCTTCCCGTTCATCCTGGCCACTCCCGCCATGTCGCTCGTCGCCCCCGGCGACTACCCCAAGGACAAGATCCGCGACGACGGAAAGATCACCGGCTCCGGGCCCTACCTCCTGGACTCCTACGAGGCCGGCGTCGCCGCCGAGTTGACGAAGAACCCCGACTACAAGGGCTTCGCCAACCGGAAGAACAACGCGGTCACCATCCGGTACTTCGAGAAGTCCGGCCAGATGGTGGACGCGCTGAAGGCCAAGGAGATCGACGCCACCTACCGCGGTCTGACCGCCGAGGAGGTCGTCGGCCTGGAGGACAAGAAGGAGGGCAACGACGGCCTCCAGATCATCGAGACCGTCGGCGCGGACATCCGCTTCCTCGTCTTCAACCCGAAGGACCCGGCCGCCGCCAAGCCCGCCGTCCGCAAGGCCATCGCCCACGTCGTGGACCGGGACGCGCTGGTGGCCAAGGTCTACCGGGGCACCGCCGAACCCCTCTACTCGATGATCCCCAAGGGCATCTCCGGACACACCACCAGCTTCTTCGACACCTTCGGTGAACCGGACGTGAAGAAGGCGAAGGAGATCCTCACCGAGGCCGGGATCACCGAGCCGGTGAAGATGACCTTCTGGTACACCACCGACCGGTACGGCTCCTCCACACAGCCCGAGTTCGAGGAGCTGGAGCGGCAGCTGGAGAAGTCGGGGCTCTTCGACATCACGCTGGAGAGCGCCCCGTGGAAGGCCTTCCAGGAGGGCTTCAACCAGGGCGAGTACCCGGTCTTCGGCCGTGGCTGGTTCCCGGACTTCCCGGACCCGGACAACTTCATCGCCCCCTTCGTCGGCGAGGAGAGCGTCACCGGAACCCCGTACCGCAACAAGGAGATCACCCAGCAGCTGATCCCCTCCACGCGGCAGGAGAGCAACCGGGGCGCGGTCAGCAAGCAGTTCGAGCGGGCCCAGCAGATCCTCGTCGACGACGTCCGGCTGCTGCCGCTCTGGCAGGGCAAGCTGTACGTGGCCTCCGGCGAGGACATCGGCGGCGGCGAGCGCGCACTGGACCCGCAGACCGTGATGCAGATGTGGGAGCTGTACCGCAAGGCCAGCTGGTAGCGGCAGCGGGCCCGGGGCGCAGGGCTCCCCGGGCCCGGTTGTCAGTGGCGGGCGGTAGGTTCTGGGATCAAGAACCTGTTGCTCACCGGAGGTTGTGGACGTGACCGATATCGACCTGCTGCCCGAGTCCTGGCGCGGCGTCCTCGGCGAAGAACTGCAGAAGCCGTACGTCAAGGAGCTGGCGGACTTCGTCGAGGAGGAGCGGGCCAAGGGGCCCGTCTACCCGCCGCGCGAGCAGGTCTTCGCCGCCCTCGACGCCACCCCGTACGAGAAGGTCAAGGTCCTCGTCCTCGGCCAGGACCCTTATCACGGGGAGGGGCAGGGGCACGGCCTCTGCTTCTCCGTGCGGCCCGGTGTGAAGACGCCGCCCTCCCTGCGCAACATCTACAAGGAGATGCAGCAGGAGCTCGGCCTGCCCATCCCGGACAACGGCTATCTGATGCCGTGGGCCGAACAGGGCGTGCTCCTGCTGAACGCGGTGCTCACCGTGCGCGGCGGCGAGGCCAACTCCCACAAGGGCAAGGGCTGGGAGAAGATCACCGACGCGGTGATCCGCGCCGTCGCCGAGCGGCCCGACCCGGCGGTCTTCGTGCTCTGGGGGAACTACGCCCAGAAGAAGCTCCCCCTCATCGACGAGGAGCGCCACGTCGTGGTGAAGGGCGCCCATCCCTCCCCGCTCTCCGCGAAGAAGTTCTTCGGCTCCCAGCCCTTCACCCGGATAAACGAGGCCGTCGCGGCCCAGGGCCACCAGCCGATCGACTGGCGCATCCCCAACCTCGGCTGACCAGGCCCTACCGCCCGTGCCTGAGCGGGATCGCGGGTCACCGGCGCTAGCGTCGAAGGGAGCGCGAACGGGCCGGACGGGCGAAGAGGAGACCGCAGTGGTGGAGCAGCAGGAGGCGTCCGAGGACGCCGTCATGACCAGGATCGGCCAGGCGGTCATGCTGCTCCACGGCGGTGACCGGGAGGAGGCCCGTAACCGCTTCGGCCTCCTCTGGTCGGAGCTGGGTGCCGACGGCGACGCCCTGCACCGCTGCACTCTCGCGCACTACATGGCCGACACCCAGGACGACCCCGGGGACGAGCTGGCCTGGGACCTGCGCGCCCTGACGGCCGCCGAGGGGCTGAGCGGCGAGCGCCCCGCCGAGCACCCGGACTCCCTGGCGGTCCAGGCGTTCTTCCCGTCGCTTCACCTCAACCTGGCGGCGGACTACCTCAAGCTCCAGCGCCCCGACGCGGCCCGTATCCACCTGCGCCAGGCCCGCGACGCGGCGGACGCCCTGGAGGACAGCGGTCACGGAGGCCACGGCGGGCACAGCGGTCACGGAGGCCACGGCGGACACAGCGGTTACGACGGTGGAGTGCGGGCCGCCATCGAGCGGCTGGAGCTGCGGATGCGGGGGATCTGAGACCGGGGGCGACGGGCCCGGAAGCCGAGCCGCCCGGGAGCCCGGACCGGCCCGGAGCCCGGACCGGCCCGGGGTGCGTGCCGCAGCGCCGGCGTCAGCGCCCGTACGTCTCCTCGCAGATCCGGGCCTCCCTGCTGCCCGCGGGCCAGCCCCCGTACCCCCGGCCCAGCGCGCACACGTCAGGCAGGCCGCCCCGGGCCCGCAGCAGATCCGGCAGCACGCCGGGAGGGACGCCGGGGACCTGCTGGGGCGGCGTCCGGCGAGGCGGTGTCCGGTGCGGCGGTGGTGCGGCCCGCTCCGGTGACCGGGGCGCCGGCGGGGGCCCGGCACGACGGGCCTCGGCAGGGGCGGCGGACGGGCGCGCGGGGGTAGAGGGCCCGGCGGGCGACGGGCCCGGTTCCACGATGGTCTCCAGCGCCTCGCGGCCGGGCGGCTGCACGACCTGCGGGAACACGTCCTGCACCGGTCCGCTGCTCGGGGGAGGCCGCTGGGGGCCCACCTGCGGCTCGACCGACACACAACCGGAGACGGCGGTGACGGCCACCCCGATCAGGAGTTTCGTGGTGAATCTGGTTCGCTGCACGCGGGCAACTCTGCGGCGTGGACGGGCCCGCGCGCAGCCGGTGGGCCGGGAATGGCCCGCACGAGTGACCCGGTCAGCACGGCGTCACGGACCGGCCCCGCCCGGCGCCGGGGCGGCCACCTGATGCGGCCGGGCGGCCGGTCCGTCAGTCGCCGGTCGCCCCGTCGACGCGCTCGCGCACCAGGTCGGCGTGGCCGTTGTGCCGGGCGTACTCCTCGATCATGTGCGTATAGATCCAGCGCAGGCTGAACGGCTCGCCCGCCGAGCCCACGCCCTGGGAGAAGTCGTCCAGGCCGTAGGCGGCGGCGCTCTTCCGGGCCGCCGCCATCTCCGCCCGCCAGACGGACTCCGTCTCGGCCCAGGTGTCGGACCCCGTCACCGTGAAGTCGCCGTCCGGGTCCTCCTCGGTGGAGTAGAGGTCCGGCAGCTCCTCGCCCGCCAGGACCTCGCGGAACCACCAGCGCTCCACCTCGGCCAAGTGCCGTACGAGGCCGAGCAGCGTCAACGAGGAAGGCGGCACGGACGCCTCACGCAGCTGCGCGTCCGTGAGGCCCGCGCACTTCGTGGCGAGCGTCTCGCGGTGGTAGTCCAGCCAGCCCTCCAGCATGGGACGTTCGGCGGCGTCGAGAGCGGGTTCGGATCGTTCCACGGAAGTCATGCCGGTCATCCTGAACCATGATCACGTTCCTGGCCAGGCATTTCCTCCCCGGGCGCCGGAAGTGGGGCGGAGGCGGCCCCGTATGCTGCCGGGACCGGAACATCAGCACGGCACGGCGAGAGGGAGACCCCTGTGAAGGTCGGTTGCATCGGGCTCGGCGACATCGCGCAGAAGGCGTACCTGCCGGTGCTGAGCGCCGTCCCGGGGGTCGAACTGCACCTCCAGACCCGGACGCCCGCCACGCTCGACACGGTGGGCGACACCCACCGCATCCCGGCCGGCGCCCGCCACACGACCCTGGACTCGCTGCTCGCCGAAGGGCTCGACGCGGCCTTCGTGCACGCCCCGACCGCCGTCCACCCCGAGATCGTGGAACGGCTCCTCGAAGCCGGGGTCGCCACCTATGTCGACAAGCCGATCGCCTACGAGTACGCCGACTCCGAGCGGCTGGTGAACCTCGCCCAGGAGCGCGGCGTCAGCCTCGCCGTCGGCTTCAACCGGCGCTTCGCCCCCGGCTACGCCCAGTGCGCCGAGCACCCGCGCGAGCTGATCCTGATGCAGAAGAACCGGGTCGGGCTGCCCGAGGACCCCCGCGCCCTGGTGCTCGACGACTTCATCCACGTCGTCGACACCCTGCGCTTCCTGGCCCCGGGCCCGGTCGACCACACCACCGTGCGGGCCCGGATCGTGGACGGTCTGATGCACCACGTGGTGCTCCAGCTCTCCGGCGACGGCTTCACCGCGATCGGGATGATGAACCGGCTGAACGGCTCGACCGAGGAGATCCTGGAGGTCTCCGGCCGGGACACCAAGCGCCAGGTCCTCAACCTCGCCGACATCGTCGACCACAAGGGCCGGCCCAGCGTGCGCCGGCGCGGCGACTGGGTGCCGGTGGCCCGGCAGCGCGGGATCGAGGCCTGCGTCCACGCGTTCCTGGACGCGGTCCGCGCGGGCACGGTGCTCAGCGCCCAGGACGCTCTGGCCACCCATGAGCTGTGCGAGCGCATCGTCCGGGACTCCCTGGAGCAGGCCTCCTCCTGAGCGCCCGCAGCCCCTCGGCGGCGCACAGCGCGGCCAGCGCCGCCAGGGCCCCGTACACCGCCCAGTCGCCGAAGCGGCCGTAGAGCGTGGAGCCGCGCGTCAGCGGCAGGTCGTACACGGCGGCCGCACTCGCCTCCGTACCGAGCGGCTTCCCGATCCGCTCCCCGCTCGGCCCGTACACGGCGCTGATCCCGGTGAGCGTCGCGTGCACCACGGGACGGCCGTTCTCGGCGGCCCGCAGCGCCCCCAGGGAGGCGTGCTGGGCCGGTGCCCAGCTCTCCTGGAAGGTGGAGGTGGCGGACTGCGCGACGAGCACCTGGGCGCCGTCCCGGGTCAGCCGCCGGCTCATGTCGGGGAACGCGGACTCGAAGCAGACGAGCGGACCGATCCGCAGCCGCCGGTCGCCGTCGGGCAGGGCCATCACCACCTGCCGGTCGCCGCGCAGCCGGTCCTCGCCCGCGGCCTTGCCCACGGAGGTCGCCCAGCCGAGCAGGGAGCGCGCCGGGATGTACTCACCGAACGGCACCAGGCGCATCTTGTCGTACCGATCCCCGGTCGGCCCCTCGGGCCCCACGAGCACCGCCGACTTGAAGATCCCGCTCCGGCCCGAACCGCCGGTCTGCCGGGCGTCCACATTGACCAGCAGCGCGGCCCCGGTCTCCCGGGAGAGCGCCGCGAGCCGCCGGGCGGTTCCCGGGTCCCGCCAGGCGGCCGCCCCGATGCCGCTCTCGCCCCACACCACCAGGTCGACGTCCCGGCCCGCGACCGTACGGGTCAGCTCCTCGCCCCGGGCCAGGCGCCGCTCGACACTGCCGGGACCGGAGACGACTCCCGGCTGTACGACGGCGATCCTGGCCGTCCCGGTGGTCACCGGCCGCGGCGCCCAGGCCCACATCCCGGCCACGGCCAGGGCGCACACGACCAGCAGCACCCCGCCCGTCGTCCGGACGGTGGTGCGCCCGGTCGTCAGCAGGACCAGGGCGGTGTTGACCGCCACCACCAGCAGGCTCACCAGCCACACCCCGCCCACCGAGGCGACCCGCAGCGCCGGTGTGACCTCCCACTGACTCGCGCCGAGGAGCCCCCAGGGCCCGCCGAGCCCCTCCCAGGAGCGGACCAGCTCGATCACCAGCCACCCCGAGGCCACGGCCACCACCGCGGCGGCGGCCCGCGGTGCGGAGGGTCTGCCGCCGAGCAGCCGTCCGACCAGCACGCCCCACGGCGCCCACAGGAGCCCGAGCAGCGCGGCCAGCAGCACGATGAAGACGTGCAGACTCGGCATCAGCCAGTGGTGCACGGCGAAGACGAAGCCGGTCCCGCCGATCCAGCCGTCCAGCGCCGCCCGCCGCACCGTCCCCGCCGAGCGGATCAGCAGCAGCCAGGGGACGAGCGCCACGCAGGCCAGCCACCAGAGCGAGGGCGCGGGGAACGTGAGCGCGGGCAGCGCCCCGGCGAGGAGCGCGGCGCATCCCCGGACCCAGCCGGACTCCGGAAGCGGTCGCCGGGCGGGCCGATCGCCGTCCGGGTGCGGCCCGTGCGGGTGCGGCTCGTCTGAGTGCGGCCGGCCCGGGTGCGAGCCGCCCCTCGGCCGTCCGCCCGCACCGAGCCGTCCGCGCCGCGTCCGCATGCCGTGCCCTCCTCGTCGCGCAGGGGTGAGCAGCCGCGTGATCTGCCGGATCAGCTCCGTACCCAGTGTGGGGGAGGTGGTCCCCGCCGGACACGGGACGCGGCCGGACCCCCGTCACGAGGAACGCGTGGCTCAGGCGGTGCGGCGCCACTTCTCGTGGACGGTGACCGTACGGATCCGCCAGCCCGGGTCCGTACGGTCCAGCTCGAAGGTGTACCGCCCGCCGGAGACGGAGTCGGGGGCGGTGTCGTCGGCCCCTGAGGCACCGCCCTCCCGCGCCGAGCGCATCGGGCTGACATAGTCGGCCCGCACCCACGCCCGGTCGCCCGGGTAGCCGCCCAGGTCCTGGAGGTCGATCCGCCGGTTGACGATCAGGTGCTGGCGCACCGGGAAGAGGCGCATCCTCCCGGTGAGCCACCGGGCGACCTCACCCGCCGGACCCTCCACCCCGCCCGCACCCGTGTAGTCCGCACGGCCCTCCGGGGCGAAGAGGGCCTCGTACGCCGGCCAGTCGCCGTCGTCCACGGTCACGGCGTACTCGGTGATCACGTCATCGATGGCGAGCCGGTCCATCACGGTCGCGAGTGCCACACGCTGAGTCATCGCCCAAGTCTCGGCCAGGCCGCCTTCCACGCCAAGGGGCCCGTAACATCGGGAGGTTGACGGCCCGCTCGGTCAGCAGGGCACGACGGCGACCGGGCCCAGCGCGTGCGTGAGCGTCGTCTGTGCCACCGGCGAGAGGCCCAGACCGAGCGACTCCCCGCCCTTGCGGCGGCCGATGACGGCCAGGGCCGCCGTGGCGGAGGCCGTCACCAGGGTGCGCGAGGCGGAACCGTTGACCGGCTCCCGTACGACCTCCACCTGCGGGTACCGCTCCTGGCGGCCGGCGGTCACCTCCGCCAGGCTCCGCGCGGCCGAGCCCGCCGCGGTCGCCCGGTCGAAGACCGGTCCGCCCGCGAGCATCGAGGAGAACATGGTCCAGCCGTGGACGATCCGCAGCCGTGCGCCGGGCCGGGTGGCCGCGGTGGCGAAGGCGAAGTCCAGGACCGCCTCGCTGCTCTCGTCGGCGGCCACCCCCGCCACGATGTCGGCGCGGGCCCCGGCCTCCTGGGGCCGGTCGTCCTCGTCCGAGCCGCTGTCCTGCACGACGACGACGGGGCAGCTCGCCATCGACGCGGTGGCCAGGCTGTTGGAACCGATCAGCAGGGACCGGAAGCCCCCGAGCCCCCGCGAGCCGACCACGACCATCGAGGCGTCCCGGGCGAGCGAGACCAGGGCGGCCGCCGGGAAGTCCAGCGGGGCCAGTGTCGAGGGGCGCAGCGCCGGAGCGACCCGTTCGCTCCGGCGTACCGCTTCGGCGAGGAGCGCGTCCGCCTCGCGCTGCCCGGTCTCCTCGTCGACGTTCCGGGTGAGTGGCCGGACGTGGACGATGAGCAGCGGCAGGTGGCGCCGCGCGGCCTCCCGCGCGGCCCAGTCGAGCGCCTGCCGGCTGTGCGTCGAGCCGTCGACGGCGGCGATCACGGGGAGATCGTTGGTGGTCATGGACCCGAGCGTACGTCTCCGGGCGCGGGGAGCCGTCAGTCGTGGTTGTGGCTGGAGGAGGTGTCGTCCGGTGGTACGGTCCGCCCGCCGTCCATCCCGCTGACCACCACCACGACCAGCGCCACCACGATCCCCGCCACCGCGAGCCGCCCGCCCAGGCGCAGCGCCCAGCCGGTCCGCGAGACGGTGGCGCCGGGCAGCGCGGGCAGCTTCTCGGAGCGGCGTGCCGGGCGCAGCAGGCGGACGAGGAGCAGGGCGGCGATGGGCAGCTGGAGCAGCCAGACGCTGGTGCGGAACCAGCCGTCGTACCAGACGTTCGTCCCGTACAGCAGGGTGTGCCAGACGCTCAGCACGTAGACCACGATCACGAAGCGGTGCAGGACGCGCCAGGTCTTCGGGCCGATGCGGTGGCGTACGTAGAAGAGAAGGCCGAGCGGGATCGCGAGGTAGAGCGCGGCCTGGCCGATCGGGATGGCGATCTGTCCGGTCCCCGACGTGTAACCGCCCGGGACGAAGGTCTCGACGAACGCGGTGGCCAGCGCGGAGTTCCACGCCGCCGTGTCGTGCCGGACCAGCTCGGCGCCGAACAGCAGCGCGTGGGCCGCGATCAGCGCGATCGTGTTGAGGCTCGTGGTGCGGTGCAGCCGCTCCAGGCGGGGGCCGGAGAGCGGCAGGCGCCCAGGTCGCGGTCCGGACAGCAGGAGCCCGAGGATGACCGTCCCCCAGGCCCAGAGCAGCGCGGACCAGCCGAAGGCCTGGCTGAGGAAGTACATCCAGAAGCCGCCCGCGTCGGCCATGAACGGCATCACGGAGACCGTGGAGGAGGTCTTGTTGCGGATGCGTATGTAGAGGAGGACGAAGACGGCCGCCGTGATGAGGAGCGCCACGAGTCCGTCGGGCCAGGAGGCGCGCAGATCGGAGCGGAGGGTGACGCGCCGGTCCGGGCGGGGCTCCCGGGGGCCGGGGAGCCGCGCGTCGGGGGACGCGTTCTCGGGCTGCTCGGCGGGGAGTTCGGCGGCCGCTGCCGGTTCGGGGGTGGGGGGCGGGTTCGTCATGCGGCCTCTTCGGGGGGCGTCGGCTGGCGGGGCGGATGCGTCGGCCCCGGGCCACGAGGCGTGCGCAGGCGCGTTGTTGGAGCAGTCGGCGGGGGAGGGGGCGGAGTTCCCCGAGGGTTGTGTGATGTGAATCACAGGGGTGATGGCTGGGGCAAACGGGGTGAACTCCCGTTGTTTCCGCATCTGCAGGTCTTCTCGGCGGGGCGGGGGCGGCTGGCACGATGGCCGTCATGGGAGCCGGAACCGCACTCCGCCTCGCCCGCACCGCGCTGTTCGCGGTCGTGTGCGTCGCCGTGTCCGGGCTCGGGCACGCCCGGATGTCCGACGGACCCCTGCCGCTGCTGCCCCTGCTCGCCGTCCTCGTGCCGGTCGGGGCCGCCGGCTGGTGGCTCGCCGGCCGCTCCCGCAACGCCCCGGTCACCGTACTGGCCCAGGTCCTGGGCCAGTCGGGGCTGCACGCCTACTTCGCCGCGGCCACCACCGCCCCGCGCCCCGCCTGGGGGCCGAGCGCCACGATGGGCGCCCACCACGCGCACGGGGCGGGGCCCCACGCCTTCCACGCGGACCCGGCGGGGGCCCACGCCCAGCACGCGGACCCGGCGGGTTCCACCTCGCAACTGACAGCATTTCTGGAGGCCTTCGACGGCTCGGTGTTCACCACCGGCATGGCCGCCGCCCACGCGGTCGCCGGTCTGATCTGCGGCTGGTGGCTCTGGCGCGGCGAGGTGGCTCTCGCCCGGCTGGGACGCTGCCTGGCCCTCTTCGTACGGGCCCCGCTCCGGACGGCCTGGCGCCTGTGGTCGGCGGTGCCGCTCGACGCCGCACCACCGGCCCGGCGCCGCGCCCGCCGCAGGCCGGGCCGCCGCCTCCAGGACCTCCTGGCCCTGCACGCCATCTCCCTTCGCGGCCCACCGCTTCCCGCCTCCTCCCCGTGACCTCCGGCCGCCCGCCCGGTCCCGTGTGACGCGGCTGCGGTACGGGTGTGTGCGTTCGCGCCCGCACCCGTGACAGGCATGCCCGGTTCCGCCGCCGCCCCCCGGGTGTCCGCGGGACCGGCCACGCGGAGCCGGGCGACGACCGCACCACGGCTCCGCCAGGACGCGAAGGACTGCTGTGACCCCTACTGCCACCCCCTCCCTCCCCGCCGGGCCGCCGCTCGCCCCGGCGGCCCGTCCCCGGGCGTACGCCACCCGGCAGAACGACGTGCAGATCACCGACTGGGCCCTGGCCGCCGGCGGTGGCGACCGGGAGGCCGCCGACCGCTTCGTCCGGGCGACCTACGAGGACGTCCGCAGGTTCGTCGCCTACCTCAGCGCCGACGTCCCCGGCGCCGACGACCTCGCCCAGGAGACCTACCTGCGGGCGCTGAGCGGACTGGCACGCTTCGCCGGACGCTCCTGCGCCCGCACCTGGCTGCTCTCCATCGCCCGGCGCGTCGTCATCGACCGCCACCGCACGGCCGCCGTACGCCCCCGGACCGCCGACACCGCCGACTGGCAGGGGGCGGCGGAGCGGGCCCAGCCGCGCCACCTCCCCGGCTTCGACGAGTCGGTCGCGGTCTTCGACGCCCTGGGCCACCTGGACCCGGCGCGCCGCCAGGCCTTCGTCCTCACCCAGGTGCTGGGGCTCTCCTACGACGAGGCGGCCGACGCGGCGGGATGCCCCATCGGTACGGTGCGCTCCCGCGTGGCGCGCGCCCGCCGGGAGCTGGCCGGGCAGTGGCGTACGGAACCGGGTGAGCCGTCACCGGCGGCCGGTACCGCCGTGTCGGCCACCGCCGTGGCGGCCTCGGCCTAGACCGGGGGCCGACTCCGCCCGGGGCCCCGGCCGGCCCCGGGCGGGGCGGCGGCGGCTCAGCAGGAGCACCGGCAGCAGCAGGCACTGGAGGCAGACCACCACCCAGAACGCCCGCGCCGAACCGGCCGACTCCGCCGCCGCGTACAGCTGACCGCCCACCACCCCGCTGGCGAACGCCCCGATGCCCGCCGCCAGTCGCTGCCGGCCGAACACGGTGGCCGGGGGAGCGGAGGTACGGGCCAGCGCCTCCAGGTCGTTCTTCAGGAAGAGCACGATCTCGCCCAGGCAGATGAGCGCCCCGCCCACCGCGATGCCCGCGTGCCCGCCCCCGGCGATGGCCGCCATGCCCACCGCCATCGCACCGAACCCCCGGCGCAGCGCCGCCGGGTAGCTCAGGGCGGCGATCCACTGCGCCAGCAGCGGCTGGGCGACGACGAGGAGGGCCGCGTACCCCGCCAGGACCACCCCGTAGAAGCCCGCCGACGTCCGGGGGACCGCGTACAGCGCCAGGTAGTGCTGGAAGAACATGAACGTGTAGACGCTGACCACCGTCACCAGGAACGGCGAGAGGCCGGGCCGTGGCGGGGCGGCGCCCGGTGGCCGGTCCGCGACCGCCGCCGGGCCGGTCTTGTCGCGGGGCAGGAACGCGTGCCCCGCCCCGACCAGCGCGAACAGCCCCGCGACACAGGCGAAGAGCACCCCGGGGGAGCCCATCACGAGCGGGGCCGCCGCCGGGGGACCGAGGGCCATGCCCGCGTTGAACGCCGAACTGCTCGCCGACAGCAGCCGTGGCCGGTCCTCCTCGGGTGAACCGGCCACCAGGAAAGCCTTGTTGGCGGGGAGGTAGAGGGCCGCGCCCGCCGACACCAGCAGCAGTGCGCCGATCGCCAGGACGGGACTGGTCAACCCCGGTACGAACGCCCCGAATCCGGCCGTGCGCAACGCCAGGGCCAGCAGCATCGACCGCCGCAGCCCGATCCGCGCGGCCACCGGACCCGCGACCACGCCCCCGGCGAACTGGATCAACGAGGCCACCGCCAGCACGAAGCCGACCGCCCCGAGCCCCAGCCCGAGCCGCTGGTGCAGCAGCACCGACATGTACGGCAGCACGGCGAAGCTGCCCAGCGTGATGAGGAACGAACCCGCCAGCAGGAAGGACTGCGGCCCGGTGAACCGCCCCCGCCCGCTTGCCCGTCGGGCGCTCATGCCCACCGCCGGACGGCGCTCCGCCCACGGCTCACCCGTCCCTCACGCCGTGTCCGCGATCACCGGGCGCACCCGGACCGCCGCGCTCCACGCCCGGTGCTGGGCCAGCTCCGCCGTCGCCGCCTCGGCCAGCACCATGCCCGTGCACCCCCGCTGGTCGCCCACATGGGCCAGCGTCTCGCCGGGTTCGCGGACCGGGTACCACTCCACGGAGCCCGGGAAGGAGGCGAGTTCACCCAGACCGTGCCAGCCCTTCAGCACCCCGGGCCGGTCCGCGTAGACGAGGACGAAGCCGTACGCGGGCCCCCGCGCGTCGAGCGGGGCGTCCAGCAGCCGGGGGCGGCGGCCCAGCGCCTCGTCCATCATCGCCGTGTACACATTGGTCCCCAGCGCGCGGCAGAGGACCTCGCCGACCAGCGCACCGCCGATCCGCCGGTTGATCTCCACCAACTCCGGTCCCTCGGCGGTCAGGATGAACTCCACATGGGCGAACCCCCTGCGGTGACCGGCCACTTCGAGGGCCCGGCCCACCCACGCCTCGACCGCGTCCCGCTCCGGCAGCGCCACCGGGAAGGCCGCGACCTCCTCCCGTACCACCGCCGTCCGGGACGTCTGGCGGCTCAGCACCCCCAGCAGCCGGGTGCGCCCCTCCCAGCTCAGCGTCTCCGCGCTGTACAGCGGACCCGCCAGGAACGCCTCCGCGAACAGCTCCCCCTTCAGCGGCTGCCGGGCCGCCTCCGCCAGAGCCAGGTGCAGCGCCTCCTCGTCGTGCGCGATCCACACCCCGCACGAGGAGGTGCCCGCCGAGTCCTTCAGTACGACGGGGAGCCCGACCGTACGCAGCACGGCGTCGGCCCCCTGAGGGCCGGGCACCACGGCCACGCCGGCCGACCGGCTCAGCCCCCGCGCGCGCAGGGCCTGACGGACCCGGCGCTTGTCCCGCAGCAGCCGGACCGCCTCCGGGTCCGGGCCCGGGAGCCCCCACTCGGCGGCGGCCTCGGCGGCCGGCACGCTCCAGGTGTCCGTCGTGTTGATCAGCCCGGCCAGCGACGGGACGGCGGCCAGCGCCCGGCGGACCGCGTCCGGGTCGTCGGTGTCCACGTCCACGACGTCCAGCGCACCGGCCGGCAGGGTGGCCAGCTCGTGCCGGTACACCGAGCGGTCACCGGTCAGCAGGCACAGCCGGTGCCCGGTGGACGCGGCGGCCTCGGCCATCCTCCCCAGCCCGAAGGACAGGGACTCCCAAGCGGCGATCGTCATGGCAGCATCTCCACGGTCGGTACGGGGGCGGGGGAGCCCTGCTCGGGCAGGCGGGCGGCCTCGGGTGCGGCGCGCCGGCCCCACTCCATCACCGACCACGGCGGCCGCAGGGCCTCCAGCGACGCGATCGGGCGGGGCCGCAGCCCGGCCGGGTCCAGCGCCTCGCCGTGCCGGGCGAACACCCGCTCGGCGTAACGGTGTCCGGTGTCGGCGCCCAGCACCACATGGAGCCCGCCCCGCCCGCGCGCCGCCTCCCAGGAGGCCGCCAGGTGGGCCGCCCCGGTGGAGAGACCGGCGAACACCGCGTGCCGGCGCAGCAGTCCGACCGCACCGGCCATCGCATGGCGGAAGTCCAGCCAGTGGACGGTGTCGTACAGCTCGTGGTGGACGTTGCCGAAGGGGATCGAGCTGCCGATGCCCGCGATGATCGCCTCCGGGTCGCTGAACTGCTCGCTGCCGAAGGTGACGCTGCCGAACGGCTGGACCCCCACCAGCCGCACCGCCCGCCCCGACTCCCGTAGCGCACGGGCCAGTCCACCGGTCGACGCACCCGTCCCGACCGCGCCCACCACGGTCAGCGGGCCTTCGGGCAGGGACGCGGTGAGCAGCTCGGCGAACTCGCGGTACCCCTCGTGGTGCACGGCGTCGTGGTACTGCCGCATCCAGTGGAAGTCCGGGCGGTCCGCGAGGAGTTGGCGCACATGCCGTACGCGCAGCTCCTGGTCCAGCCGCAGGCTCTGCGACGGCGGCATCCTGTCGACGGTCGCGCCGAGGATCTCCAACTGGGCGAGCATGGTGGCGTCGACGGTGGTGGACGCCACGATGTGGCAGCGCAGCCCGTAGCGGTGACAGGCCATCGCGAGCGCCACCGCGTAGATGCCGCTGGAACTGTCGACCAGGGTCTGTCCGGGCACCACCCGGCCCCGGCGCAGCAGCGAACGGACCGCGCCGAGCGCCGCGTACACCTTCATCGTCTCGAACCGCGCGAGCACGACGTCACTCTCCAGCCGGATCAGGTCCGGGGTCTTCACGGCGTCGGTGATGTGCTCGTGCACGGTCGCGGCGGCGGACGGCTGCCGTGCCCCGGCCCTCACGTGCGCCGCCCGCGGACGATGAGCCGGTCCGAACGCTGGTCGTAGACCGACCCGTCGAAGCCGCCGAAACACTCCACCGCGGTGAAGCCCGCCTCCTCGAAGAGCGCGTGGAGTTCGGCGGCGGAGTAGAGCCAGGAGCGGATGGAGGCCGTACGGGCCGCGTCCCCGCGCACCAGCGTCCAGTCGGTGCGCAGCCGCCGCCAGCTGTCGAGGACGGTGTCGCGCTGGACGACGTACGAACCGTCCGGCAGGTCCACCACCTTGGGCCGGCCGATCCACCCCGCCAGCACCTCCTTGCCCATCACGTCGACCAGCAGCCGACCGCCCGGGGCGAGGCTCTCGTGGGCGTTGCGGAGCACCTGGAGGTTGTCCTCGGCGTCCTCGAAGTAGCCGAACGAGGTGAAGACGTTCAGGACGACGTCGAACGCGCCGGGCTCCGCGTACGTGAGCATGTCGGCCCGCTCCAGCCGCACACCGGCCCCCGCCGCCTCGCAGGCATCCCGCGCCCGCTCCAGCATCGAGGGCGAGAGGTCGACGCCGGTCACCGCGTACCCGCGCGCCGCCAGCGGCACCACGAACAGACCCGGGCCGCAGCACAGGTCCAGCACCCGTGAGCCCGGTGGGAAGTCCAGGAGGGGGGAGGAGGCGACCAGGGCGGCGGCGGAGTCGGCCCGCGCGGGCGGGAACATCGTCGAGGCGAAATCGGACCAGAGCGCGTCGTCCTCGTACCAGTGCATACCTCTCGGCCTCCTCCCGGCCCTCGTGGGGCCACCGTGCTGGGGTACCTGGCGTCCCAGCCGCACCCGTCGGTGTGCTGCCCTCCAGTAGTCGGCCGCCGGCCGCCGGTGGTTCCCGCCGCCGTCCGCCGGTGACGGGTGGCCTACGATCACCGGCGGGGCGGACGGGACCGCCTCCGGAGGGAGCCGCACACGATGACCTGGACCGAGGTACCGGTGGACACCGAACCGGCGGCGGGGGCCGTCCTGCTGAGCGGTGTCCCGGGCAGCGGCAAGTCCACGGTGGCCGCCGCGCTCGCCGCCCGGTTCGCCGCCTCGGCCCATATCGAGGTGGACGCCCTCCAGCAGCTCATCGTCTCGGGCGGGCGGTGGCCGTCGCCGGAGCGGGACGAGGAGGCGGACCGGCAGATCTTCCTGCGGGCCCGCAACGCCTGCCTGCTGGCGGACAGCTTCGTCGGCGCGGGGTTCCTGCCGGTCGTCGACGACGTGGTCGTCCGCCGCGCCCACCTCGACTTCTACCGGCGGCGGATCGCCGTCGGGCCGCTGCACTTCGTGGTACTCGCCCCGGGCGCGGCGAAGGCCAGGGAGCGCAACCTCGCCCGGGACAAGAGGCTCACGACCGACTGGTCGTTCCTGGACACGGCGATGCGCGAGGAACTGGCCGGCCAGGGCGTCTGGATCGACAACGCCGAGCTGACGGTCGAGGAGACGGTGGACGCGGTCCTCGCGGCGACGGGACTCCCGGCCCGCCGGGCCGTCGGCACGGAGAGCCGGTCTCCCGACTCGGAGGACTAGCCCGCCGACTCACCCGCGTGCGGGCTCAGCACACCGGCGGAAACGAGGACGAAAATGAGGATGCCGAGGGCCACCCGGTAGATGACGAACGGCATGAAGCTCCTGGTCGTGATGAACTTCATGAACCACGCGATGACGGCGTAGCCGACGACGAAGGCCACCAGGGTCGCGAAGATCGTCGGCCCCCAGGAGACATGGCCCTCGGTGGCGTCCTTGAGTTCGTAGACGCCCGAGGCCAGCACGGCGGGGATCGCCAGCAGGAACGAGTAGCGGGCGGCCGACTCGCGGGTGTAGCCCATCAGCAGACCACCGCTGATGGTCGCGCCCGAGCGCGAGACACCGGGGACCAGCGCCATCGCCTGGCAGAAGCCGAAGATCAGACCGTCCCGCACGCCCAGGTCCTTGAGCGTCTTGCGCTCCTTCACCGCACGGTGCTTGCCGCCCGCCTCGTCGCGCGCGGCGAGCCGGTCCGCGATGCCGAGGACGATGCCCATGACGATGAGCGTCGTCGCGATCAGCCGCAGGTCGCGGAAGGGGCCCTCGATCTGGTCCTTGAGCGTGACGCCCAGCACCCCGATGGGGATCGAGCCCACGATGACCAGCCACCCCATCTGGGCGTCGTGGTCGCCGCGCATCTCCTTGTCCGTCAGCGAGCGGAACCAGGCGGACAGGATCCGTGAGATGTCCTTGCGGAAGTAGATCAGCACCGCCGCCTCGGTGCCGATCTGGCTGATGGCCGTGAAGGCCGCCCCCGGGTCGTGCCAGCCGGCGAACGCGGCGGTCAGCCGCAGATGGGCGCTGGAGGAGATCGGCAGGAACTCGGTCAGTCCCTGAACGAGTCCCAGGACGAATGATTCGAACCAGCTCATGGGGCTTTGGCCATCCCGAGGGTGATCGTGCATCGGCCGTGGACACCGGGCCCGTCGGCTGCGTGCGGAGTGCGGTCAAGGACACCGAGACCGAGGACATCACGGAAGAAGGGCCCCTGGCCCCGGAGATCCTCTGTCGGTCGCGGGCAGCGTATCGCCTGGAAGTGAACGTCAGGATGACCGCAGCGGTCATCCACGTGCCGCCGTCCGATCAGTCCTGCGGCGCGCCCCGCCCGAGCCGGTGGCGCTTGCGCCAGGCCACCAGCGCGCCGCCGATCGCGGAGACCACGATGAACCCCGTGGCCGCCAGGAACAGGGGCGAGGTCGGCGAGGCGGCCTGGCTGCCCGCTATCACGTACGCCGCCGTGTTCGGGATGGAGCCGAGCCCGGTGGCCAGCAGGAAGGGCGGGTAGCCCATGCGGGAGGTCGCCGCACAGTAGTTGGCGGCGGCGAACGGGATGCCGGGGAAGAGCCGGAGCGCCAGCACCGAGCGGAAGCCGTGCCGGCTCAGCACCCCGTCGGCGGCGGTGAGCAGCTTCCCGCGCAGCAGCGTGCGCAGCGCGTCCTGCCCCAGCACCCGGCCCAGCATGAACGAGACGCCCGCGCCGAGCACCGTGCCCGCCAGGGCCGCCGCCAGCCCCGTCTGCGTGCCGAAGAGCGCCCCCGCCGCGAGGTTGAGGAGCGGACGCGGCACGAACGCCACGGTCAGCGCCCCGTAGGCGAGCCCGAACAGCATCGCCGCCCCGCCGCCGGTCAGCTGCTGAGGCCAGCCCGACGCCAGCAGCCGCTGGGGTTCGAACAGCAGCATCGTCGACGCGGCGCCCAGCAGCACCGCGACGAGCAGCGAGAACCGGGACCAGGGGGAGAGCAGGGCCCTCGAACGGCGAAGGGCCGTGGCGCCGGCGGGCCGGGCGGTGGGGACGGGGTCGAACATTCGGGGAGACTAACCGAAACGGTGCGTGATCGCCGTAATGTGCGTCGCGTGGACCCCGCAGCAGCCCCTGCCCCCGACGTACCGGACAGCCCTTTGGCCGACACCGTCCTCGCACGGCTGACCGAGCTGTACGCCCCGGCCGCCGACCCCGGACGGGCCGAGGGCGCCGCCGCGTACATGAAGCACATCGCCCCCTTCCTCGGCATCCCCGCCCCGCGGCGCCGGGCCCTGTCGAAGGCCGTCCTGGCGGGCACCGGGCGGCCGGACGAGCGGGACTGCACGGCCATCGCGCTGCGCTGCTGGCGACTGCCCGAGCGCGAGTACCCGTACTTCGCCGTCGACTACCTGCGCCGGTACGTCTCCTCCTGCTCCTCCGGATTCCTGCCGGTCCTGCACCACCTCGTCACCGCCGACCCCTGGTGGGACACGGTCGACGCCCTCGCCGCGCACGTCGCGGGGCCCCTGGTCGCCGCCGACCCGGCGCTCGCCCGCGAGATGGACCGGTGGATCGACGACGAGAACCTGTGGGTCGCGCGAACCGCCCTGCTGCACCAGCTGCGCTACAGGGAAGCCACCGACACCGACCGGCTCTTCGGCTACTGCCTGCGCCGCGCGGACCACCCGGACTTCTTCGTCCGCAAGGCGATCGGCTGGGCGCTGCGGGAGTACGCCAAGACCGACCCCACCGCCGTACGCGACTTCGTCGAGGGAGCCAGGACCCGCCTGTCGCCGCTGTCGGTGCGCGAGGCGCTGAAGAACCTCTGAGGCGGGCTCAGCCCGACGGTCCCCGCGAAAACCGTTCGACGCGGCGGCCCCGCCGGGACATGATCAGGGCATGTTCCGGTACGCCTTCCTCGCAGCACGGCCCGCAGTCGCGGCCGCGCCGAAGGCTGCCGTGAGCGACGCGGTCGTCGAGGCAGTCGCCCAGGCCGCAGCAGCAGTCCTCGCAGCAGCACCCACCGCTGCCGCGGCGCCCATCGGCGGCGCCCGAAGCTGACCCTCCCCCGACAGTCCGGCGGACCCCGCAAGGGGAGGGTCGGCGGGGCCCTGGGGTCTTCTCCTCTCAGCTTCGAGTTCTCAAAGGAACGAGCCATGTCCAAGACGGCTTACGTGCGCACCAAGCCGCACCTCAACATCGGCACCATGGGCCACGTCGACCACGGCAAGACCACCCTCACCGCCGCCATCACCAAGGTCCTCAGCGAGCGGGGTGGCAGCTCCACCTCCTACGTGTCGTTCGACCGGATCGACCGGGCCCCCGAGGAGGCCCAGCGCGGCATCACCATCAACATCGCGCACGTCGAGTACGAGACCGACACCCGCCACTACGCCCACGTCGACATGCCCGGCCACGCCGACTACATCAAGAACATGGTCACCGGAGCGGCGCAGCTCGACGGGGCGATCCTCGTCGTCTCCGCGCTCGACGGGATCATGCCGCAGACCGCCGAGCACGTCCTGCTGGCCCGTCAGGTCGGCGTCGACCACATCGTCGTCGCCCTCAACAAGGCCGACGCGGGCGACCCCGAGCTGACCGACCTGGTCGAGCTGGAGGTCCGCGAGCTGCTCTCCGCGCACGGGTACGGCGGCGACACCGTCCCCGTGGTCCGGGTCTCCGGGCTCAGGGCGCTGGAGGGCGACCCGCGGTGGACGGCGGCGATCGAAGGGCTGCTGGACGCCGTCGACACGTACGTACCGATGCCGGTGCGCTACACCGACGCGCCGTTCCTGCTCTCCGTGGAGAACGTCCTGACCATCACCGGCCGGGGCACGGTCGTCACCGGAGCCGTCGAGCGTGGCACCGTCCGCGTCGGGGACCGGGTGGCGGTGCTGGGCGCGGACATCGAGACCGTCGTCACCGGCCTGGAGACCTTCGGCAAGCCGATGGAGTCCGCCGAGGCCGGCGACAACGTGGCGCTGCTGCTGCGCGGGGTGGAGCGCGACCGGGTCCGCCGCGGCCACGTCGTGGCCGCGCCCGGCAGCGTGGTGCCCAGCCGCCGCTTCACCGCGCAGGTGTACGTCCTGTCGACGCGGGAGGGCGGCCGGTCGACCCCGGTCACCACCGGCTACCGGCCGCAGTTCTACATCCGTACGGCGGACGTCGTCGGCGACGTCGACCTCGGCGAGGCGGGGCTCGCGCGCCCCGGCGACACGGTCATGATGACCGTGGAGCTGGGCCGCGACGTCCCGCTGGAGCCGGGCCTCGGCTTCGCGATCCGCGAGGGCGGCCGCACGGTCGGCGCGGGCACGGTCACCGGCCTGCTCTGAGGGCCGCCGTCGCCCGTCACCCGCACTTCGGGGGTGGCGGGCGGCGCGGGCGCGCGACAATGGAGGGGTGAACGAGCCGATACCCGTCATCCGCGACGTCGACTGCGGCACCGCCCGGCTGCTGCCCGATGTGGACCGCGACCGGGCCTGGCTGCTCACGGTCGACGACGCGCCCCAGTCCTACGTGGACCTCGACGACCCGTCGTACCTGGAATTCGAGTACGTACGGCGCCTCGCGCACGTCCTGGACTGCGCGGCGCCGCGGAACGCTCCGCTGGACGTCCTGCACCTCGGCGGCGGGGCGCTGACCCTGCCCCGGTACGTCGCCGCGACCCGCCCCGGCTCACGGCAGGACGTCGTCGAGGCCGACCGGGAGCTGCTGCGGGTGGTGCGGGAGCACCTGCCGCTGCCCGACGACAGCGGCATCACCGTGCACGCCGGGGACGCCCGAGCCCGGCTGGAAGCGGCACCGCCCCGGTCGGCCGATGTCGTCGTCGCGGACGTCTTCGGCGGCTCCCGGGTCCCGGCCCACCTCACGTCGGTGGAGTACGCGCGCACCGCCGGGCGGGTGCTGCGGCGGGACGGGATCTACGCCGCCAACCTGGCGGACAGCGCGCCGTTCGCCTTCCTCCGGTCCCAACTCGCCAACTTCGCGGCGGCCTTCGCGGAGCTGGCGCTGATCGGGGAACCCGCGGTGCTGCGCGGCAGGCGCTTCGGCAACGTCGTGCTGCTCGCCTCGCACACCCCGATCGACCTGGCACCGCTCACCCGCCGCTGCGCCGCCGACGCCTTCCCGGCCAGGGTCACCGAGGGGGAGGCGCTGGTCCGGCTCATCGGCGGGGCCCGCCCGGTGGCGGACGCGGACGCCGTCGCCTCGCCGGAGCCGCCGGACGGCGCCTTCACCCTCGGCTGACCGCGGCATCGCCCGCTCCCCGGCCCGGGGGACAGCGTTCCCGGGCCGGGGAGCGGGCGCAGACCGCGTAGGCGGCGCAGGCGGCGTCAGTCCGTCAGCCCG
The DNA here is from genome assembly GCF_040703535.1 of Streptomyces sp. NPDC007346. Taxonomy (NCBI): domain Bacteria; kingdom Bacillati; phylum Actinomycetota; class Actinomycetes; order Kitasatosporales; family Streptomycetaceae; genus Streptomyces; species Streptomyces sp. NPDC007346. The sequence goes on along the minus strand of NZ_JBEYKR010000072.1, from coordinate 12,512 downwards.
TCGGCTTGTCGGCGGAGAGGCGGACCGTGCTCAGGATCTGCTGGATGGTGGTGTCCGGCAGCTCGCCCTCGACGCCCTTGGGGCCGTAGAGGATCCAGGTCGAGAACTCGTCGTTGCCGTTCTTGAAGGAGAAGGCGATCGACTTGCCGTCGGTGTCGCACTTCTGCTTCTTGGACAGGCCGGTCGCGGTGGCGGTCACGACGCTGCCGGAGAGACCCGACTTCGTGGTGAACGGCTTCGGGTCACCGACCTTGACCTTGTCCTTGGGGTCGGTCTGGGCGTACGCGGCCCACACCCAGGTGCCCGCCTCGGCCTTCGCGGCCTCGTCGGAGTTCTTCGCCCCGCGCGCACCCTTGGTCCCGACGCCGGCCAGCTCGGTCTCCTCGTCGCGGCCGTCCTTGTCGGAGTCGTCGACGCACCACTTGCTCTTGTAGTAGGCGGGCGCGGAGAAACCGGCGGCGGGCGCGCCCGTGGGGTCCTTGGCGTCCTCGAAACCGGCGAACATGCCCGAGCTGGAGACCTCCCAGTCACCGGGTACGTCGAACTGCGTGCCCCACTTCGGGTTGGTGACGACCTTCCAGCCCGGGATGAGCGGCTCGGGGTCGCTCTCGGCGCCGCGCGGGTTCTCCACCGGCGCGGAGCTCGGCTCCTCCGACGGGCTCGGCTCCTGCGACGCGCTGGGGGAGGCGGACTTCTTGTCGTCGGCGACGGTCGAGCCGCCGTCGTCGTCCTTCTTGTTCATCACGATGACGCCGGTGACGACGGCGGCCACGACGACAGCGGTCGCCGCGACGACGGCGATGACGGTCGTCTTCTTCTTGCCGTCGTCCGGCTTGGGCCCGCCGGGCGGACCCGGCACCGCGTACTGCGGGACGGTCGGCTGCTGGTAGGGGTTGGGCTGCCCGTACCCGGGCTGCCCGTAACCCGGCTGTCCGTACCCGGGCTGCCCCGGCTGCCCCGGTGGGTATCCGGGTGCGCCGGACTGCCCCGGCTGCTGTCCCTGCGGCGGATATCCCGGTTGCTGATAGGGATTCGGCTGCTGGTACCCCGGCTGCTGGTACGGGTTCTGGTTCGGGTCCTGCGGGTTCTGCTCGCCCCCGGGCGGCTGCTGTCCTGGCCACATGGCCAGTAACCATAGATGGGTGGTGTGGGCGCTGCTACGCCCGCCCCGTCCCAGTGCTGTCCCGGTGCTGTCACAGGGGGATGGCCAAACCTGGCTACCGATGAGTAACCTTCGGTCCATGAGCGCTGAACAGATGACCGTCGGCGAGATGCTCGTCGCGACGGTCCCGATGGCCCGGACCCTCAACCTCGAATTCCTGGAGACGACCGCCGAGCGTGCCGTGGTCCGGCTGCCGGACCAGAGCGAGTACCACAACCACGTGGGCGGACCGCACGCCGGAGCCATGTTCACGCTCGCCGAGTCCGCCAGCGGCGCCATCGTCATCGCCGCCTTCGGCGACCAGATGTCCCGGGCCGTGCCGCTCGCCGTCAAGGCCGAGATCGGCTACAAGAAGCTCGCCATGGGCGAGGTCACCGCGACCGCCACCCTCGGCCGCCCGATCGCCGACGTCGTGGCCCAGCTCGACGCCGGGGAGCGCCCCGAGTTCCCGGTCGCCATCGAGATCCGGCGGGCGGACGGCGCGGTCACCGGTGAGATGACCGTCGTGTGGACCCTGCGCCCCAACAGCTGACGCCCACGGGCGTACGTTCCCGGGGCCGCCGCCCCCTCCGGTCGGGGAGGGAGCGGCGGCTTCGGCACGTCCGGGCCCGGGTGCTCGGAGAGCGCGCGTTGAAGTCAGAGCCGGGGCCCCCGGAGAGAGTGCCTCGTGAGGCGCCTCCTGAGGCCTCAGCCCTCGTGTGCCGCCCGGTGGGCCTTGGCCAGCTCCACGTAACCGGCCGCGTTGAACCGGATGCCCTCCAGCTCCTCCGCCGTCAGCGGCCGCTTCACCCTGGCGGGCACGCCCGCGACCAGCGACCCCGGCGGGACCCGCATCCCCTGCGGCACGAGGGCCTGCGCCGCGACCAGGGAGCCGGCGCCGATGTGCGCCCCGTTGAGCACCGTGGCGCCCATCCCCACCAGGACGTCGTCCTCGACGGTGCAGCCGTGCAGGACCGCGTTGTGGCCGACCGAGACCCGCGCCCCCACCGTGACCGGGAAGCCCGGGTCGGTGTGCACGCTGCAGTTGTCCTGGATGTTGCTGTCGGGGCCGAGCGTGATCGGGCCGCAGTCGGCGCGCAGCACGGCCTGGTACCAGACGCTGGAACCGGCGGCCAGCGTCACCTCCCCGATCACCACGGAGGTCGGGGCCACGAACGCGTCCGCGTCGATGTCCGGCTCCCTGCCGCCCATGCCCGTGATCAACGCCTGCTCCGCCATGGCCTGCTCCTCGGTGGTCCGGTGTGCTGCTCCTGGGGCCCGCGATCGGGATCGCGCCGCCTCACACGGTAGGGGACGGCTCCCCGCGGGCGCCGGGGGATGGGGTGAACATCACAGGTCACCGCCCGGATCGCCGCCCTCGGGCCGACTACCGTGAGCCCGTGCCGAAGAACCGAAACACGTTCTCCTTCCTCGCCCGCTGGCGGCGTCGCGCCGTCTCCCGCGTGGTCCACCGCGGCTGGGCGTGGGCGCAGGAGGCGGGTGCCGTCACCGCCACGCACCCGGGGCGGCTGCGCTTCGGCGCGATCGGGGAGGGGACCCGGCTCGCCTTTCCGCAGGGCACCGTGTTCGGGGAGCCGTGGATCGAGCTGGGCGGGCACTGCGTCATCGGCGAGCAGGTGACCCTGACGGCCGGGATGATGCCGGACCTGGACCTGGGGCCCGCCCCGATCCTCACCCTGGGCGACGGGGTGGTGCTGGGACGCGGCAGCCACGTCATCGCGGACACGAGGGTGGCGATCGGCTCGGACACGTACTGCGGTCCGTACGTCTACATCACCTCGACGAACCACAGCTACGACGACCCGCACGAGCCCGTGGGCAAGCAGTGGCCCCGCATGGAGCCGGTGGAGATCGGTCCCGGCTGCTGGATCGGCACCGGCGCGGTGATCCTGCCCGGCGCCCGGCTCGGCCGCAACGTGGTGGTCGCGGCGGGGTCGGTCGTACGGGGCGAGGTCCCCGACCACGCGGTGGTCGCCGGCGCCCCGGCCCGTGTCGTACGGAGCTGGGACCCGGAGAAGGGCTGGCAGCCGCCCCTGCGCACGCCGGCCCCCGTGCCCATCCCGAAGGACGTCACGCCCGAGCAGCTGCTCGCCCTGGCCGAGCTGGAACAGGAGCCGGACGCCCGGTGAGCGGGCCCCCGCCGAGCCCTGGCCCCGCCTGCGTCGAGACGGCCGACCGGCCGCCCGGCGGACGCTGTTAGCGTGGCCGCATGCGCGCACCCATCGGCACCTTCGAGGATGCCTCCCCCGCCTCGGAACGGCTCGGCCTGCTCCCCGCCCCCGTCGCGACGGCCCTGGCCGCCGGGTGGGGCGGCATCACCGCCGACCGGATCATCCACGTCGACACGGACCCGGCCGTCGCGGACACCGCGGTCTTCGTCGAGCACCACGGGGCCGACCTGCTGGACACCTCGGCCAACTGCGTCGTCCTGGCGGGCAAGCGCGGCCAAGAGGTCACCCTCGCCGCGTGCGTGGTGCTCTCCCGCACCCGGGTCGACGTCAACGGCGCGGCGCGCAAACACCTCGGCGCCCGCAAGGTGTCCTTCGCGGCGATGGACACGGCGGTCGGCGAGAGCGGCATGGAGTACGGCGGCATCACCCCGATCGGCCTGCCCGCCCACTGGGCCCTTCTGCTGGACCCCGCCGTGGTGGACGAGGAGTGGGTCCTGATCGGCAGCGGCAGCCGCCGGGGCAAGCTCATCGTCCCCGGCAAGGCGCTCGCCGCCCTCCCGGGCGCGGTGGTCGTGGAGGGCCTGGGGGTCTGAGCCCGCCCCGGCCCTCGGCCGGCCCGGACCTCAGCGAGCGATGGCCGGCCGGTGCTCCGTGAGCCACCCGGTGGCGAAGTCGACGGCAGCCCGCAGCGGGACGAGCCGGCACGGCGCGGACCCGAGCGGGACCGTCCGTACGACACCGGGCCCGGCGGCCTCCTCGAAGGCGGCGCCCAGGGCCGCGAAGTCGCCGTCGTCCAGGGCGACGTCCTCGTACTCCCACCACTGCCGCACCCCCCGCGGGGACACCACACAGCGGTAGGGGCGCAGCGGAGGGCCGGGCCTGCGGTACTCGCCCAGGTGGAAGGCGGTGCAGGTGTCGTAGCCGGTGCCGAGCTGGAGGATCCTGGCGTCGGCCTCGTACAGCCGGGCCAGCGGCGAGTCCTCGCCCAGGTGGCAGTCGGGCCGGTGCCCGGCGAGCAGCTTCCCGGCCGCCGGGCCGAGCGCGGCGAACGAGGTCTGCGGGTGGCCGCTGCGCTCGGCGCCCGCCGCCGTCCGTACGGTCTCGGCCAGGGCGCCCATCGAGGGCGCGGGGGTCAGCGCCGGGTCGAACGGTGCCATCGACGCGCGGACCGCCTCGCGCGCCTTCGCGTCCAGGCCCCGCACACGGGCGCGGTACTGCGGCGAGGTGTCGGAGTTCTCCGGGGTGAACGAGGGGACCACCACGGTCCCCTCCGGCCCGACCGCCCGGCGCAGGGCCGCCAGCACGGCGTCGGGCCCACCGGAGACGGGCCCCACCACCCGCAGGGAGGCGTGCACCAGCAGCACATCGCCGGGCCGCACCCCTAGCGCGGACAGCGCGGCGCTCAGCCGGTCGCCATCGAGAGGGTCACCCATGGCGGGGAGCCTTCCCCCCGCCGGGCGCTGATCACACTCCTACCCCAGGTTCGGGATCTCGATGGCCGGGCACCGGTCCATCACCATGTCCAGCCCCGCCGCCCGCGTCCGCTCGTACGCCTCCGTGTCCACCACGCCGAGCTGGAACCACACCGCCTTCGCCCCCACCGCCACCGCCTCGTCCGCGACCCCGCCCGCCAGCTCGCTGTTGACGAACACGTCCACCACCTCGACCGGGAACGGGACCTCCGCCAGCGAGGCGTACCCCTGCTCCCCGTGCACCGTCTCGGCCTTCGGGTGCACCGGCACCACCCGCTTGCCGAAGCGCTGGAGGACCTGCGCGACCCCGTAGGCGGCACGGGAGCGGTTGTTGGAGAGTCCCACCACCGCCCAGGTGTCGCCCGAGTCCTGAAGAATCCGCCGGATCGTCTCTGCCTCTGTGTCCATGCCGGGACAACCGACGGCCCCGGCCCCGCCATTCCCGCCGGAAGGCGCCGGCGCTGCGGCGCATAGGGTGGACGGATGCAGGAGCAGTACCGGACCGTCGCCCGCGCGGGTGTGCACGAGAGCGAGATCAACCGATCGCGCTTCCTGTGCTCCCTCGCCCCCGCCGCCACCGAACAGGAGGCGCAGGACTTCGTCGCACGCGTGCGCAAGGAGCACCCCACCGCCACCCACAACTGCTTCGCGTACGTGATCGGCGCCGACGCCTCCGTACAGAAGGCCAGTGACGACGGCGAGCCCGGCGGCACCGCGGGCGTCCCGATGCTCCAGATGCTGATGCGCCGCGAGGTGCGGTACGTCGCGGCGGTCGTCACCCGCTACTACGGCGGGGTCAAGCTCGGGGCGGGCGGACTGATCCGGGCGTACGGGGGAGTGGTCGGCGAGGCCCTCGACGCACTCGGCACCCTCACCCGGCAGCGCTTCCGGCTGGCCACGATCCGCGTCGACCACCAGCGGGCGGGCAAGCTGGAGAACGACCTGCGGGCCACCGGGCGCGATGTGCGCGAGGTGCGGTACGCCGAGGCCGTGACCATCGAGATCGGGCTGCCGGACGCCGACGTTCCCGCCTTCACCGCCTGGCTGGCCGACGCCACCGCCGGTTCGGCAGCGCTGGAGCTGGGCGGCGAGGCGTACGGGGACGTGTGAGCGGCGCACCGTCCCGGTGAGGGCAATCCCACGCCGGGCAAATCCTTGATCGATGCCGGATCGGCGGCCCGGCGGCGTTAGCGTGGTCGGTGCCGACGGCGGGATCACGGGCCGCCCCGGTGCGGCCCACGGGGTGGAGGACGACGTACATGCAGCTCACAACCGGTGGAGCGATCACGTGAGGATGCTGCACACCTCGGACTGGCACCTGGGCCGGTCCTTCCACCGCGTCCCCCTGCTCGACGCCCAGGCCGCCTTCCTGGACCACCTGGTGGCCACCGTCCAGGAACGGGAGGCGGACGTCGTCCTGGTCTCGGGCGACGTCTACGACCGGGCCGTCCCGCCGCTCACCGCCGTCGAGCTCTTCGACCGCGCGCTGCACCGGCTCGCCGCCATCGGCGTCCCCACCGTCATGATCTCCGGGAACCACGACTCGGCCCGCCGCCTCGGCGTCGGCGCCGGCCTCTTCGAACGCGCCGGGATCCACCTGCGGACCGACCCCGAGGGCTGCGCCACCCCCGTCGTCCTCACCGACGACCACGGCGACGTCGCCCTCTACGGCCTCCCCTACCTGGAGCCCGCCCTCGTCAAGGACACCCTCCGCGCCCCCAAGGCCGGACACGAGGCCGTCCTGACCGCCGCCATGGACCGGGTCCGCGCCGACCTCGCCACCCGCCCCGCCACAACCCGCTCCGTCGTCCTCGCGCACGCCTTCGTGGCGGGCGGCGAACCCAGCGACAGCGAACGCGACATCACCGTCGGCGGGGTCGCCGCCGTCCCCGCCGGGGTCTTCGACGGCGTCGACTACGTGGCCCTCGGCCACCTGCACGGCTCCCAGCGCGTCACGAGCCGCGTCCGCTACTCAGGCTCCCCGCTCGCCTACTCCTTCTCCGAGGCCGACCACCGCAAGACGATGTGGCTGATCGACCTCGACGGCGGCGGGAACATCGCCGCCGAGGAACGGATCGACTGCCCCGCCGAACGCCCCCTCGCCCGGCTCCGAGGCCGCCTGGACACCCTGCTGGAGGACCCGGCCCTGGACCGCCACGAGCACGCCTGGGTCGAGGCCACCCTCACCGACCCGGTCCGCCCCGCCGAACCCATGGCCCGCCTCGGCGCCCGCTTCCCGCACACCCTCAGCCTCGTCTTCGACCCCGAACGGCCCCCCGAGGACCCCCTCGCCTCCTACGCCCAGCGCCTCAAGGGCCGCGACGACCACCAGATCGCGGAGGACTTCGTGGCCCATGTGCGCGGCGGCAGCGGACCCAGCGGGCCCGAACGCACCGTGCTGCGCGCCGCGTTCGACGACGTACGGGTGGACGAGAGCGTCCGGGAGGTGTCCCGTTGAGACTGCACCGCCTCACCCTCACCGCCTTCGGCCCGTTCGGCGCCACCCAGGAGGTCGACTTCGACGCGCTCTCCTCGGCCGGGCTCTTCCTGCTGCACGGCCCGACCGGCGCTGGGAAGACATCCGTCCTGGACGCCGTCTGCTACGCCCTGTACGGAGCCGTCCCCGGCGCCCGCCAGAGCCCCGGCGCCACACTCCGCAGCGACCACGCCCCCGCCGGTCTGCCCACCGAGGTCCAGCTGGAGCTGACGGTCGGCGGCCGGCGCCTGGAAGTCACCCGCAGCCCCGCCCAGCCGCGCCCCAAGAGGCGGGGTGACGGCTTCACCCTGGAGAAGGCCCAGAGCCGACTGCGCGAGCGCGATCGCGAGGAGGGCTGGAAGGCGCTCAGCACGTCGCACCAGGAGATCGGTGAGGAGCTGGCGCAGCTGATCGGCATGAGCCGGGACCAGTTCTGCCAGGTCGTGCTGTTGCCCCAGGGCGACTTCGCCCGCTTCCTGCGCTCCGACGCCGAGGCCCGCGGCAAGCTCCTCGGCCGCCTCTTCGACACCCGCCGCTTCGCCGCCGTCGAGGAGCGCCTCGCCGAACTGCGCCGGGGCGCCGAAGCCCGGGTGAAGGCAGGCGACGAGGAGATCCTCGCCCTCGCCCAGCGCATCGCGCAGGCGGGCGGCCCGGCGGCGACCGAGGCCGCACCGCCGGCCGTACGGGCGGGTGAACCGGGCTTGGCCGAAGCCGTTCTGGAGTGGGCCGCGACAGCGCGCAGCACCGCCCGTGAACACCTCGACATCGCGCACGCGGTGGTCGCGGAGGCGGAGAACCGCCAACTCGCCGCCCGCCGCGCACTGGACGCCGAACGAGAACTGGCCCGCCTCCAGGAGCGGTACGCGGAGACCCGGCGGCGCGCCGAGGCGCTGGAGGACCGGCGCCCCGAACACGACCGCTGCCAGGAGCAGTTGGAGCGCGCCCGCAAGGCGGACCGGGTCGCGCCGGCGCTGGAGCTGCGCGAGGAGGCCGAGCGGGGCTACCGGTCGGCGAGCGAGGCGCTCGACCGGGCCAGGAGGCTGCTGCCCGACGAGCTGACCGATGCGGGAGCCGACCAACTGGCTGAGCTGGAGCGGAGGTTTCAGCAGGAGCTGTACGCCCTCGAAGCGGCGCGGGAGGCCGAGAAGCGCAGCGCCCGGATCGACGAGGAGCGCGTCCGGCTGAACCGGGAGGCCCAGGCCGACGACGAGCTGATCCGCGAGGCGGACGCGTGGCTCGCCGACTGGGACACCACCCGAACGGCTCTCAAGGAGCGCATCGACGCCTCGCAGGAGGCCGCCACCCGCGCCGAACGGCTCGCCGGACAACTGGCCCCGGCCCGCCGCCGCCTGGACGCGGCACGCCGCCGTGATGCGCTCACCACCGACGTACAGCAGGCGGAAGAGGAGCACACCGCCGCACGTGAACGGGAGCTGGACGCCCGGAAGTTCTCGCTCGACCTGCGGGAACGCAGACTGCGCGGCATCGCGGCGGAGCTGGCGGCGGGGCTGGTCGCGGGCGAGCCCTGCGCGGTCTGCGGCTCGGCCGAACACCCGGCCCCCGCCGGCCCCGGTGAGGGCCATGTGGACCGGGCCGCCGAGGAGAAGGCCCTCGCCGCCCAGCGGTCCGCCGAGGAAGCCCGGTCCCGTGCGGAGCAGGAACTCGGGCTCGTACGCGAACGGCATGCGACGGCGGAGGCGGAGGCCCGTGGTGACGACGCTTCCGGCACCCCCGCCGTGGCCGAACTCCGTTCCCTTGTGGACCGGTTGACCGACGAGCACGCCGAGGCCCACCACCTCGCCGCAGGGACGCACGCCGCACGGGAAGCGCTCGCCATCGCCGAGGGCGAGCACGCCGAACGGCTGGACCAGCGGCAGGAGGCGCTCCGCCGGATCTCGGCCCGTACCGCCGCCCGCGAGGCACTCGACCGCGAGCAGGCCGGTCTGGAGGACCGGATCACCGCCGCCCGGGGCGAGTCGGAGTCCGTCGCCGCGCACGCGGACCGGCTCACCCGCCGGGTCGCGCTCCTCGCCGACGCCGCCGAGGCCGTACGCGCCGAACAGGACGCGGCCCAGCGCCGCAAGGAGGCCGACGACCGGCTCTCCGACGCGGCCTTCAAGGCCGGGTTCGACACCCCGCAGGCCGCTGCCGCGACGCTCCTCGACGCCGCCGCCCAGCGCGACCTCCAACGCCGTATCGACGCCTGGCAGGCGGAGGCCGCGGCGGTCGCCGACCGCCGCACCGAACAGGACGCGCGCGCCGCCGCCGAGCGCCCGTCGGCACGGCCCGACGCGGCTGAGAGCGCCCACGCCACGGCGGAACGGCTGCTCCGGGAAGCCGCTTCGGGCCTCGCGGCGGCCCGCGACCGGTGCACCGAACTCGACCGGCTCTCGGCTCGCGCGGCCGAGGAGGTACGGCGGCTGGGGCCCGTGCGCCAGGAGTACGAGCGGGTCGCCCGGCTCGCCGGTCTCACCGCGGGGACCTCGGCGGACAACGAACGCAAGATGCGTCTGGAGGCGTACGTCCTCGCCGCCCGCCTCGAACAGGTGGCGGCCGCGGCCACCGCCCGGTTGCAGCGGATGTCCTCGGGCCGCTACACCCTCGTCCACTCCGACGCCCGCACCGGCGGGCGCCGGGCGGGGCTCGGGCTCCATGTCGTGGACGCCTGGACCGGCAGCGAACGGGACACGTCGACGCTCTCGGGCGGGGAGACGTTCTTCGCCTCCCTGGCCCTGGCGCTCGGTCTCGCCGATGTCGTCACCGAGGAGGCCGGCGGAGTACGTCTGGACACCCTCTTCATCGACGAGGGCTTCGGAAGCCTGGACGACCAGACCCTGGACGAGGTGCTCGACGTGCTGGACTCGCTGCGGGAGCGGGACCGCAGCGTCGGGATCGTCAGCCACGTGGCCGACCTGCGCCGCCGGATCCCCGCCCGCCTCGAAGTGGTCAAGGACCGGCACGGATCGACGGTGCACCACCGCCTTTGAGCGTGTCCCGGCCGGTTCAGCGGCCGATCGCGCGGCGGGGGAGCGGCGAGGAGTAGACGACGCTGGTCGTGACCGAACCGAGGGCGCCGATCCGGCCGGTGACCTCCTCCAGGTGGCGCATCGAGCGGGCGGTCACCTTGAGGACGAAGCAGTCGTCACCGGTGACGTGGTGGGCCTCCACGATCTCCGGGGTGCTCTCCAGGAGGTCGTGGAACGGCTTGTAGTTCCCGTTCGGATAGCGCAGCCGTACGAGTGCGAGGATCGGCAGCCCGAGCCGTTCGGCGTCGACCACCGCCGCGTAACCGCTGATCACCCCGGTCTCCTCCAGGCGCCGCACCCGTTCGGTCACCGCGCTCGGGGACATGGCGACGGCACGGGCGAGCTCGGCGAAGGTGGCGCGGCCGTCGCGCTGGAGGACATCGAGAATGCGCCAGTCGGTGGCATCCGGGGAATAGTCGGTCACACCGCCGAGCCAACAGGGAAATCCCTGCCGGTTCAAGGGGAGCGCCGGGGAATCTCCCTTCCCGGCCCCGATCGACGGCCATAGGTTCATGGTCATGACCTCCCGGATCACGCCCCCTGCCGCCCCTGCTCCCTCCCTCACTTCTGTTCCTTCCGCCACCCCTGTTCCTTCTGCCGGCCCTGCCACCGCTCCCGCCCTCGCCGCCGACTCCGTCCTGCGCGTCCCGCCCGCCTCCCCGGCCGCGGCGGCCGCCTACTTCGGTGCCTCGCTCGCCTTCCACGCCGATGTCTCCGACGTCGCCTCCGCGCTCGCCGCTGACGGCGATCCCGGGTTCGTCGTCGTGGACTCCCGCTCCACCGCCTCCTGGGACCAGGGGCACATCCCCGGCGCGGTCCACCTGCCCACCGCCCTGATCCCCGAGCAGGCTCCACGGCTGCTGGACCCGGCCGTCCCGGTCGTCACGTACTGCTGGGGCCCGGGATGCAACGGCGCCACGCGGGCTGCCCTGGCGCTCGCCCAACTCGGGTACCAGGTCAAGGAGATGCTCGGCGGGTTCGAATACTGGGCGCGCGAGGGGTTCGCCTACGAGACCTGGGAGGGCGGCGAACAGCGCGCCGCCGACCCGCTCACCGCCCCGGTCGACGACTCCCACTGCGGCTGCTGAGCGGCGCCCGCCGTCATCGGTCCGGCCCGGCGGACGGCGGTGTCCCGGCCCGGCGACGCGGCCGGGCAGCGGTCAGTCCGGCAGCGGTCAGCGCGGCAGCCGTCAGCCCGCCAGCCGTCAGTGCGGCCCGGCAGCCGTCAGTGCGGCGAACAGCTCTCCGGCTGCGGCCCCCGCGGGCAGCCCGCTGACCTGGCCGTCGCCGACCTCCACCACCCGCCACACACCGTCCTCCCGCAGCGCCAGGTCGGTCGTGACCCAGCGCGGCCCGAGCCGCCGCACCGCCTCGCGCACCGGGCCCAGCGGAGGATCGGGCAGCCGGTCGGGTGTGTCGGGGTGGGCGGTGACGAGCACCGGCTCACCGTCCACCCACCACACCCGCGCCTCCCCGCCGGGCACGAAGGGCTCGAAGGCGCGCAGCACCACGCCCCCGGCGAGGAAGGAGCCCTGCAACTCCACGAACCGGCCGACCACGGCGGCCAGTTGGCCCCGGTCGCTCAACTCGGGCACGTAACAGGCCTCGTGCCACTCGTGCTTGCGCGACTTCACGAAGTCCTTGACGATGCCCGGCCCCGGCCCCAGGGGCGCCGCCAGCTCCTGGAGATCGTCCGGGGGCAGGCCGTCGCACCAGACGCTGCGTGGCGTGAGGTCAGCGAACACCTCGTACCAGCCGGGGAGTTCATGTGCCCGGCGGTAGTCGGCCGCGCCGATGAGCAGGGCGCAGCCCCGTACGGCGAGCGCCCGCTCCAGCTCCGCGTACCGGTCGGAGGGGACCATCCAGCCCCGGTACCAGTACGGGCCGGAGTCCCGCGCCACCCGTGCCACCGCCCCGGTCGCGTCCCCGGCCAGAAGCGCGTCGTGGTCGACCAGCGCGGTCCCGCCGCCCGCAGCGCGTACGGCCGCGGCCTCGTCGGCGAAGTGCGGGTCGGGCCGGTTCGGCCGCAACGGGTCGGAGCAGAACAGGAATCCGGTCCGCTCGGTCATGGCAGGCTGCCTCACTTCGTTGTACGGCGCCCCGGGCGGGGCCCCCCCCCGGGGCCGGGGGGGGGCCCGGGGGGGGGGGGGGGCGGGCGGGGGCCACGCGGCGACCCAAAAAGACCAGAATGGGATAAGAACACAA